>CAYNES010000001.1:0-48355 GCA_964396315.1 uncultured Piscirickettsiaceae bacterium
GGCTGTCATCAAACTCTAGGCTGTCATCAAACTCTAGGCTGTCATCAAACTCTAGTCCTGCTGTCTCTTGAGGAAGGCCAGAACTAGAATAAGTTTCGGTATCAATCGTCACTGTAGTCATTGTAAAGTCTTCGCTGTAGAGCGAGTTTTCATACAAACTATTATTGGTAACCGTTTCTTTTAGCCTAATAAGATCGTCTTTGTTTTGAGGGAGGCTGTCAATTAGGGGCTCAACAATTAGTTCGCCCTCAACTCCATACGTGTTTCTTGCGTTAATCAAGGAGTCAACAGCCTTAATATTTGGCAGCTCACTCTCTAAAGCATGATGAAAACTATCGAGCTTTTCTAAAAAACCAATATCAAAAATATTTTTGGTTTTTACAGCAATCATGAGCTTTTCATCACGACCAAACTGGTCTCTAAAAACATCGTACTCAACCCTCATTGGGTCTGTTTTATGTAAAAAACCTTCAGTGGTTGTGTCTATCTTTAGAGACGGCAGTTGCGATCCAATTGCGACCACTAGAAGAAAGACAGTAGCAATAGTTTTTTTAGCATTATCGAAAAGCCAATCAGAAAATTCCTCTAATTTATTTTCGATTCTTGTGCGCCAATTCATATTTATGGAATGATTTCAAAGTTGGATGATAGTTACAGCTTAAAGTACATCAAGCTCAGACATTATATTGAACTAAAAAACTATTTGTTCAAAACACAAGCAAAAAAATTTATATTGCTCTACTAACAAGCCCTATTTTCTTACAAAGGCTCTATCAACTTTTCTTTGTCTTCTGCCTGACCATCATTATTTTTCATAACGCGCCAAGACACAAAGAGGCCGCTTCCGATGATGACAAATAGGCCAATAACCGCCTGTAGGTTAGGAATATAACCAAAAACGATATAGCTTAAAGTAATAGCCCCTACAATTTCAAAATAATTAAAAGGGCTAAGCTCAGAGGCGCTTGCAAACTCAAAAGCTTTAATGATCATAAAATGAGACGCAGCAGCAAAAAATCCCATGGCCGCGCCAAGTAAAACGCCCTTCATATCAGGAGCAGTCCACGAAAAGAAAGCTAGCGGCAACATAATCAAAATACCAACAGCAGCAGAGTAAAAAAGAGTGAGAACAGGCGGCGCCCTAAAGGAAAGTTTTTTTGTAAAAATTATATAGAGCGCATAACAAACCCCTGAAACAACTGCCAGCAAAAGGCTTGGCTTGAACTCCTCTCCTGTGGGCTGTAACACAACCACAACACCTATAAACCCAACCACAACGCCTACCCCAATAAATGAATCAAATCGCTCTCCTAGCATCGCTGGTGATAGAACAGCAACCACTAGAGGAGAAATAAAAAGAAGTGTAAGGGCGTTAGGAATAGGGTTAGATTTAATGGCTGCGAAGAAGAATAGGGTTGCCAGGGTTAACATCAGCCCTCTCATAAATTGAAGGCCTATACTTTCTGGAACCCTTTTCCATTGAACTTGCTGCCATAAGATTATGGGTATTAGCCAACAAGCATGAAAGAAAAATCGTGTCCAAGTGACCTGCATCACCGAATAATCCTCACTCAGGAGCTTTGCAAAGACATCTAAAAAGGGCACAGTGCTCATGCCTAAAAGCATCAGGCCTATCCCCTTAAGGACAGTTTTGTTCAGAAAGTTCATAGAATAGAGAGTAAGAAACTATGCTGATTGTACAATAACAAACAGAGTAAATAAGTATAAATTAAGTGGTGCCGTCGGACGGAGTCGAACCGTCACAGCTTGCGCTACAGCCCCCTCAAGGCTGCGTGTCTACCAATTTCACCACGACGGCTTAAGCTAGTTGCTAGGAATTTCGCTTGTGTCTGAACCGAGGTCCTCATCACTGATAACGCTTTGAGTCATAATGCTTTGTTCAGGATTTGTAGTTGCCCTCTCGTTTGAGGCAAAGTAGGCTAGACTGATGCTGGTTACAAAAAAACCAATGGCTAGAACTGCAGTTAGCTTATATAAAAAAGAGTGTGCTCCTCTTGCCCCAAAAACTGAGCCTGCAGCACCAGAACCAAATGCGGCTCCAGCATCAGCGCCTTTACCATGCTGGATAAGAATCAGCCCAACTAGACCAAGAGCCAACAATACATGAATAACTAAAATAATTTGAAACGTCATATTAACCTGCCTTACATATTTGTAAAAAATCGTCTGCCTTCAGTGCGGCGCCACCAATGAGCCCGCCGTCAATATCTGAACAAGAAATTAGATCTGCCGCATTGCCAGCATTCATGCTTCCACCATATAGTATAGGTGTTTTTTGAGCAATTCCATCATTACTGCCAGCTAAAAGGTTTCTTATAAACAAGTGAACGGACTGAGCCTGTTCAGGTGTGGCTGTCAAGCCTGTTCCAATCGCCCATACTGGTTCATATGCAACAATGATGCCATCAAAGGCGTCTATTCCAAGAAGATTGATCACCGCATTAATTTGCTCTGCAACAACAGCCTCAGTATTTCCTGACTCTCTTTCTTCGAGCGACTCTCCAACACAAAGAAGAGGGGTTAGGCCAGCATCAAGTGCAGCCTTTGTTTTTTCTGCAACAACAGTGCTTGTTTCGCCATAGAGACTTCTTCTCTCTGAGTGGCCAACAATAACGTGTTGAGCACCAAAGTCCTTAATCATGTCAGCACTAACTTCTCCTGTAAATGCCCCCTTTGGGTTTACATTGAGATTTTGCGCACCAAGCATTAGACTAGACCCACTAATCAAAGACTCAACTTGGGAAAGGTATGGAAATGGAGCGCACACTATGACTTGAGAGGCAACTCCGCTCATGCCGGAGAGAATGCCCTCAATGAGTTTATTAACGGACTCTTTGCTCGCATTCATCTTCCAGTTTCCAGCAACTATCGTTTTTCGCATACCATTTGGCCTTTATAAAAAGATGGCAATGTTACTCTAAAACATCTAGAAAATCAATTAAGAAAAGGCTTTTAGGGCCTATTTGAGGCTTGGCATCTCTCTCATAAACATCCCTTTTTGTATGTCTGCTTCATCTGCCTCAAAGTTTTGGGCTGCTAGGTGTCCCAAATAAACTGCATCAGCTATTAAACCGGGAGCTTCAGCGTCGCCGATAATTTTAAGATTATATTGGGTTTTTCCATCCAAATTGTTTTGTATTAAGCAGTCATAAAGCACCGTATTAGAAATACGCTCAGTCACCATTACAATTGACTCACAAGGCACCTGAGTAATTGAGCCTGTATAAGCACACTCTAAGAAAGCAGTCTTGTTATCTATTTTATTGATAGATTGATTACATATTATTTTGACCCCAGAATTAATCAGAGCGCCTTGAACTCTCTTTTGCTCCAGAGTTGAATCTGTCCAAGGAGAAACAACGCTTGCAGGGGTTATAAATATAACCTCAATTTTTTTGGCTTTTAGATGGGCTGCAATTACACCGGCCAAGTAGCCTTGCTCATCATCATAAACAACAACTGGGCCATCAATATCTTTATAGTTTTGAACAACCTCCTCTGGAGAATATACCTTAATTCTCTCTAAGCCTTGAATGGGGGTTCTTCTACTTCTTCCCACTCCATCTTTTCGCCAACTTGAGCCAGTAGCTAAAAATATATTTTTGATGCCCAGCTCGTCAATGTGCTCTGGTGTGAGCCTGCTCTTCTTATAAACCTCTATGTTGCTTTTCTGAAGGATTTCATGAACCCTATTATCAACAACTCTTTTCCATGTCGAAAGACCTTTTAAGCTCGATTCAAATAAAACTCTTCCACCTAGTTTGTCTTCCGCTTCTACAAGAATAACTTGGTATCCGCGTCTTGCCAACTGGACTGTGCATTCTAACCCTGAAGGCCCAGAGCCTACGATAAGTGCCTTTTGATCTGTAATCTTAGGCTTGATGTTTTCTGGATCCCAACCTCTTCTCCACTCCTCTCCCATTGTTGGGTTTTGGGTGCAGCGAATCGGCACTGTAAAATTATCGCTCGAGACACAAATATTACAACCAATACATTCTTTGATTTGATCTGTCTTTTGCTCTTTTATTTTGTTTGGCAAATAAGGGTCTGCAATAGAGGGTCTAGCTGCACCAATAAGGTCTAAAGAACCTTTTTTAATAAGTTTAACCATAAGGTCTGGAGAGGTCAGCCTACCAACCCCAACTACGGGCTTGGTGGTAATGCTTTTTACAAACTCAACATAAGGCATTTGATAGGCCTCTTCTGGCTGAAAGCGAGAAGTTTGAGAGTCGTTGGACCAATCGGAGATATTGACATCCCAAAGGTCTGGGTGCTCTGCAAGCATCTCAACCACAGCCTGGCCTTCTTCTTGAAACTGCATTCCGTCTTTTCCCTTAAGCTCATCAACAGCAAACCTAAAGGCAATACCACAACTATCGCCAATGGCCTCTCTTGTTTCTTCTAATAGTTCTCTTGTGAGTCTCAACCTATTTTCTAAGCTTCCCCCATACTCGTCAGAGCGATTGTTCATATTGGGCAATATAAATTGCTGCGCCACCGACATTCCATGGCCAGCATAAACATAAACAATATCAAAACCAGCTGCTTTTGCATTTAATGCAGCCTGTTTGTGCCAAGACCTGAAGTCTATAATATCTCTTTTGGTCATTCTTCTGGCTTGCTTTGGATATAAAAAATTAACTGCTTGTGCGTTAGGAGACATAGCAGGAATTCTTGAAAAAAGGTTGGTTGAGTTGTGGCCACTATGAGTCAATTCAATTGCTGCTAAAGCCCCATGCTCATGCACAGCATCTGTCATTAACTGCAGTGCGGGGATGTCTTTTTTATCCCAAATTCTCTGTTCAGCATAAGGAGCCAAGTCCGAGCTTGGATGAATTTCTGCCTCTTCAGTACTAACAACGCCCCAGCCGCCTTTGGCCTTGACGCCCCTCATAGCAGCGTGAGCTCTGGGCCTCACATGGCCCATGCCACAACAGTGTGGGACCTGGTAAAACCGATTTTTTGTAACTACTGGGCCAATTTGAACTGGCTCAAAAAGTCGGCTATATGGATTCTTGCTCATGATTCAGTTATACAATATTAGAGGGATTTAAATCAAGCTATTCTACTCAATGCTTTAATCAAATTTATCATCATTACAGGTATCATTAGAATTTTAATTCCAAATTTTTTTCTCGCCAATGTCACAGACCTGGACTAAATGTTTAGACTCTCTAAAAGACTCTCTTCCACTAGGCGAGTATAGTGTGTGGGTTAAGCCTCTGCATGCCTCTGAGAGAAATGAAACCCTATACCTTAACGCCCCAAGTGCCTCCGCGCTGAAGTATATTCACAACCACAAAAGTCTTGAGTCAGCAATTGTGCTCGCAGTATCAGAACATGATCGCAAGCTAAAGGTTAGGCTTGGAGTGGCTGAGTCTAGCAAAAAAACTAAGGGTCATACCAAGCATCACACCACGCCGCTTTTTCCTGAATACACTTTCGATAATTTAGTTTTGGGAACAGCCAACCAGGTAGCCGCACTAGCAAGCAGACAAATTGCTGAAAAAATTGGATCCTCTCCATACAATCCTTTTATTGTTTATGGAGAGTCTGGCTTAGGAAAAACCCACCTTATGCAGGCTGCAGGTCATCTGGCTTTAGAAAAAAATCCGAGCGCTAAAATTATCTATGTGCCTCTAATGGACTTTGTTAGAAACATCACAACAAGCCTTCGTCACAATACCATTGAAAACGTAAAGCTTTTTTATCAGTCTGCTGACCTGTTGTTAGTGGACGACATCCATCTTATTGCTGGCAAGGACAAATCTCAAGAAGAATTTTTTCATGTTTTTAATTTTTTGTTTAGCACAAAAAAACAAATTATATTTACATGTGACCAACCACCTAAAAATATAAAAGACCTTGAAAACAGGCTAAAAACAAGGTTTTCACAAGGCCTAAATCTACAGCTCTCCCCTCCTGAATTAGAGATGAGGGCAGCAATATTGCTCAAAAAGTCTCAAAACCCGCAGATTTCACTAGGGCTCACTGAAGACGTTGCTCTGTTTATTGCAAGCCATGTGGTTTCAAACGTTCGAGATCTTGAGGGGGCCTTGCTAAAACTAAAAGCTTTTGTTGACTTTTCCCAGATTGACCACTCTCTTATTACTAAAGATGTTGTCGAGGGGGCTCTTGGAGACCTCATCAAACCCAAAAAACTATTTATAGAAGTAAACGAGATCCAAAAAACAGTAAGCAAGTATTACGGCATAACAGTATCAGACCTTGTTTCGAACTCGCGTAAACAGCATTTAGTTAAAGCCAGACAAATGGCTATTTATTTGTGTCACGAGCTTACCTCTCTTTCTCTGGCTAAAATTGGACAAAACTTTGGTAATCGCGATCACTCTACGGTGCTCTATTCGTGTGAAAAACTTAAGGCATTAATAGAGGCAAATGAGGAGATTAAAAACGATATAGAAAATATTAAAATTAAAATTACTAACTTATAAACAAAATAATTATTAGTTGTCTTGTTAGTAAGAAAGAAAACATTTTATAATTAACTTAGAAACCAACAATTTAAGAATTAATACGCAAAGATACTAACAAAATAATAACAGCCTAGTTTGTTGATTTTATTAACTAAAAGCAAGAAACTAACAAGGAAGAGCTAGACTAATAATAACAATAATTATTTTATAAAGAAAGGCAATTTATGAACACAGAATTAAGCGTTGAAGAACTAATAGAACCCTTACAAACTGTAATTGGAGTTGTTGAAAAAAAACAAACACTACCAATCCTTTCTCACGTTTTAATCCAGCTAAGTGAAAACACACTAACACTAACAACAACAGATATGGAGCTAGAAATAAGCGCCTCATCAAAAATTAAAAGCGACTCAGAGGTTACCTTTACTATTTATGCTAAAGACCTGATAGACATCGTTAGAAAACTTCCAGATAAAACACAAATCAAGTTCAAGATTGAAGAAAACAAAGTTTATTTAAATGCAAACAAAAACACTTTTGAGCTAAATACATTTAATCATTTAGACTTCCCTGCCCTTCCAAAAACACAAAATACAAGCATTATAAAAGTTAAACAAGTGGCGTTGAAAGAGCTAATTGAGAATACAAGTTTCTCTATGGGAAATCAGGACATCAGGGCTTATTTAAACGGTCTTTATTTTGAATTGAACTCAGAATCTCTAACTGTTGTTGCAACTGACGGTCACCGTCTCTCTATTGGAGAGGTCAGCCAAACCAATAATTTAGATGAAAAAAAGGCTGTCATATTGCCAAGAAAGGCTGTTCTTGAACTAACTAAACTACTAAACAAAAGCTCACAGGATGTTGCAGAGATACATTTGTCTGACAATTACTTCTCTTTGATTGATGCAAACACAAAAATCATTAGTCGCTTGATAGACGGTAATTTTCCCAACTACAAGCAAGTGATGCCAACAGATTTTAGCAACACTATAGTTATTAATAGAGAGGATTTTTTATCCAGCCTTCAACAAGCATCTATATTTGTTGATGAGAGAACCAAGGGGGTTAAGTTAGTTTTTAGGGATGACAGGCTTAGTATTTTTTCTCATTCAGAGAGAGGAAGAGCTGAAACCCAAATTGAAGTTACAAAACAAGAAAAAGAGCTTGAAATAGCTTTTAATATTCATTACTTAATTTCCGTTTTGGAGAAACTCACTTCGCAGAGCGTCAACATGGTAATTCCTGGCGGTGAAAACAAATCTTGTCTTCTTAGCGCCATTGATGATGAAAGTTATCAATACATTATTATGCCAATGAGAATCTAGATATAGAGCCAAATGGCAATTATCGAAAAGATCCACATCTTAAAATTTAGGAACCTATCAGACCAATATCTTATTCCTGACAACACTGTTAATTTAGTAGTTGGAAAAAACGGACAAGGTAAAACAAACTTTATAGAGTCCCTTTACTACCTAGGACATGGTAGATCGTTTAAGACAAAAAACCTCAAAGACATTATTCCTTTTGATGACCAACAAATCCAAATATCTGCAATTGTTGATGGAAAGAAAATAAGCCTGAATAAAACTCGAGAAAAAAACCAGGTTTTGGTTGATGGAAAGAAAATTACAAGTAATAGTTTTTTAAGCCAACTTCTCCCAATTCAAATAATTTCTCCAGACCGAGGTTTTGTTGTTGGTGGACCTCCAAAACTTAAAAGATCCTATCTTGACTGGGGAGTTTATCACAATAATGAGAAAACACTCAAGACATATGCTTTGTACAAAAAAACACTGAAAAACATAAATGTTTTGCTAGTCAATAGTGATTATGCTCAGCTTGATGAATGGCTGAAACGTTTAGCTAGCCTTTCAGTAGAAATAACCAAAGATCGTATTGCTTATATAGACAACCTTGTTTTAATATTAAAAGAAAATCTTTCTAAGAAACTGACCAGCCTAGTAGAGCCCCTTTTTAATTTAAATTTTGTGCTCCATACGGGCTGGCCTAAAGAGATAGAGTCTCTCAATGAGAATAAAATAAACTCATATTTACTAAACAACAAAAAAACATTCATTAAAGCCAAACATCTAAACTATGGCCCCCACCGAGCGAGTATTGATTTCTCTTTAAACAACCAAAGCGAAGGCTATCTTTCAAGGGGAGAACAAAAGAAAACATCTATAGTTTTTTGGATGCTTCAAGTTTTAATGTTGGTTGAAAACGAAAAACACCCAATTGTCCTTGTCGACGATATTTCTTCTGAACTGGACGAAATAAAAATAAACTCAATACTTGAATTTTTGACTGAAACAAAGGTCCAAATCTTTATAACAGATATTGGCAATATAAAACTACCTTTAAACGAAAAAAAAACCACTAGTTTTAAAATCGAAAACGGCGCTATTAATAGGTTTTCAGAGCTTTAAGTGGTTATTCTAAAAACCTTAAAAAATGTGGATGATTTAGTGCCAAAGTTGTTAGTCGTGGTATAATAAATTAATTTGAAAAAGGGCAAATATGGCCGAAGAATACCAAGCCTCAAATATTAAAGTTCTAAAGGGTTTGGACGCCGTTCGAAAGCGCCCAGGAATGTATATCGGCGATACAGATGACGGCACTGGTTTACACCATATGGTTTTCGAGGTTGTTGATAACTCTATAGATGAAGCACTAGCCGGACACTGTTCAAAAATTGAGGTAATCATTCATGACGACAACTCTATATCCGTAACAGATGATGGCAGGGGAATCCCTGTTGATACCCACCCAGAAGAAAAAATATCTGCTGCTGAAGTTATCATGACGGTGCTCCATGCCGGAGGTAAGTTTGATGACAACTCGTACAAAGTATCAGGCGGACTTCACGGAGTTGGTGTCTCTGTGGTTAATGCTTTGTCCGAATCGCTTCGCCTAATTATTCATAGAGAAGGCGATATTTATGAGCAGAATTATGTTCTTGGAGTCCCCGCAGCGCCAATCAAAACAACAGGTAAAACAGACAAGTCTGGAACAACAATTCACTTTAAACCCAGCTCTGAGATCTTTGCAGAAACGGTTTATAAGTTTGAAACACTATCAAACCGTCTTCGTGAGCTTTCTTTTTTAAACTCGGGTGTTCACATTGAAATCATTGACGAGAGAACTGACAAAAAAGATGTTTTTGTTTACGAGGGAGGTATCACAGCGTTTGTTGAACACCTAAACAAATCAAAAAACCCAATTCACAGCGACATAATTTCAATCTCTACTGAAAAAGACGATATATCGGTAGACGTCGCTCTTCAGTGGAGTGACTCATACCAGGAGAGCGTCTATTGTTTCACGAACAACATACCACAAAGAGATGGCGGTGCGCATTTGGCAGGATTAAGAGCCGCACTTACAAGAACACTTAACACTTTTATTGATGCTTCTGGTTTGGCGAAAAAAGAAAAAGCAGCTATAACAGGTGAAGACACCCGAGAAGGCTTAACAGCAATCTTATCTATTAAGGTTCCTGATCCAAAATTTTCTTCACAAACAAAAGACAAACTTGTTTCTTCAGAGGTTAGAGCCCCAGTTGAGTCTTCAGTTAACGAAAAGCTAGGCGAATATCTTCTTGAAAATCCAGTAGAAGCTAAAATAATAATTAGTAAAATTTTTGAAGCCTCTAGAGCTAGGGATGCCGCAAGAAAGGCTCGTGAAATGACAAGAAGAAAAGGGGCTCTTGATATTGCAGGACTTCCTGGAAAGCTGAGTGACTGTCAAACCAAAGACCCGGCTGAGTCAGAAATTTTTCTTGTTGAGGGTGACTCTGCTGGGGGGTCTGCTAAACAGGGTAGAGATAGGCGAACTCAAGCAATTCTCCCGCTTAAAGGAAAAATTTTAAATGTAGAAAAGGCTAGGTTTGAGAAAATTCTTTCCTCTCAGGAGGTTGGAACACTTATTACCGCGTTGGGTTGTGGTATTGGGAAAGAGGAATACGATATAGAAAAGTTGCGATACCATAAAATTGTCATCATGACAGATGCCGATGTAGATGGTGCACATATTAGAACTTTGCTTCTGACCTTTTTTTACAGGCACTTCCCAGAGTTAATAGAGAGCGGTTATCTTTTTATTGCCCAACCCCCGCTCTACAAAATTAAAAAAGGCAAGCAAGAGCGATACTTAAAAGACGATGCCGAGCTAAATGAATATTTGCAGCAAGAGGCGATTCACGATGCAAGCTTGTTTGTTTCTTCAGAGGCTCCCGCCATCCAAGGCGTAGCGTTAGAGAAAATTGTGAACAAATACTATGACACAATTGGGATTGTTGAAAAGTTATCAAAGAAATATAACGAACCACTTCTCAAGTCTATGCTTGGAATGCCTAAACTAGACCTTAAGGATGTCAATAAGGCGAAAGAATGGTGTCAGACCCTCCAAGAAAAAATGAATAATAATAGCTCAATGTCAGAGAGCCATAGCCTTGAATATTCTAATCATGTGATTACCTATACCATGAGAACCTATGGTGTTGAAACAAACTCATCAACTTTAGACGAGGTTTTTTTTGGGTCGAGAGACTATAAGAATATTGAGAGCTATTCTAACCAAGTGGAGAGTATGTTTAGCGGTGAATCTTATATTCAAAAGGGCTCAAAAGAACTTAAAACTCCAAGCTTCTCTATTGCACTAGACTTTCTCTTAAACGAGGCAAAGAAAGGCCAAGGTTTCCAAAGATATAAGGGGCTTGGTGAGATGAATCCAGACCAGCTTTGGGAGACTACAATGAACCCTGAGTCTAGAGTTATGCTTAGAGTTAAGATAGAAGATGCGATTGCATCAAACGATGTATTTACAACCCTAATGGGTGATGAGGTTGAGCCAAGAAGGAACTTCATTGAGGATAATGCACTTAAGGTTGACAACCTAGACTTCTAGCACTTCTAGTGCTTGTAACTTGAATTCAGTTAATTGGGGCTACGAATTTTATTACTAACAAACAAAACCTGTTTGTAAGATAATTGTTTTAATTACTTACAAATGGTGGGGCTATGTCAAAGAAACATCCTGTAATTGCAATCACTGGTTCTTCTGGAGCAGGCACATCTACAGTTAAAAATGCCTTCAAGCATATTTTTGAGAGAGTTGGCGCAAAGCCTGTTGTTATTGAAGGAGACAGCTTCCATAAGTATGATCGCAAACAAATGGCGGTGGCTATGGAGAAGAAAAATAAAATAGGTAATAAGCATTTTAGTCACTTTGGTCCTGAAGCCAACCACTTTGATCTTATCGAAAAAACCTTTAAAGATTATGGCGAGAATGGTTACTGTAAAAGACGCTACTACATTCACACAGATGAAGAAGGCATTCCGTTTGGAAGAAAGGCAGGAGAGTTCACAGAGTGGGAAGAGGCTGGAAGAGACAGTGACCTTTTATTTTATGAGGGCCTACATGGTGGAGTTAAAGACGGGCCCATTGATACTGCAAGGTATGTAGATTTGCTGATTGGAGTTGTTCCGGTTGTGAATCTAGAATGGATTCAAAAAATTCATCGAGATAAAGAGCATAGGGGTTATTCTGCAGAGGCTACAGTGGATACCATTCACAGAAGAATGTGGGACTATATTAACTATCTAACACCCCAGTTTTCAAGGACACACATTAATTTTCAACGCGTTCCAACTGTAGACACTTCAAACCCCTTTATAGCCAGAGACATACCTACACAGGATGAAAGTTTTGTTGTTGTTAGGTTTCAAGACCACAACTATTGTGATTTTGTTTATTTACAAGATATGGTGGCGGGGTCGTTTATGTCTAGACCAAACACGCTTGTTGTCCCGGGCGGAAAGATGGGTTTTGTAATGGAGTTGATTTTAAGAGAGCAGGTAGAAAAAATGCTAAACCATTAACAAATTAGCCTTGGCTGCTAGTCTTTAACAACAACATTAATCAACTTGTTTGGAACAACAATAACTTTAATTATTTCTTTTTTTTCAGTAAACCCTTTAATCTTTTCATTTGATAAGGCAATCTCTTGAATGGTTTCATTATTTGAATCAAGCGGAGCCATAATTTTTGCTCTTAGTTTTCCGTTCACCTGGGCAATGATTTGCACATTATCTTGAACTAGCGCTGACTGATCTACCACGGGCCAATTTGAGTCTACCACCGCTGCTGACCCCCCTAATAAAAACCAAAGGTGGTGACAGACATGAGGCATTACTGGGCTAAGGCATTTAACCATTATCTCGATCGCTTCTTGTTTAATGGCCATGCCTTGATTTGAAGTATCTTCAAACCTAGCAATTGAATTATTCAGCTCCATCATGGTTGCAATTGCAGTATTAAACGAATGTCTTCTGCCAAAGTCGTCACCTACTTTTTGTAGCGCAAGGTGCGTTTTTTGGCGGACAGATTTTTGTTCATCGTTTAAATTTGAAAGATCTATTTCATCGAGTTTTGTATCAATTTTCGAAGCTACAAAGCCAGTAACCAGCCTGTAGAATTTATTGATAAATCTGTGGGCCCCTTCTATCCCACTGTCAGACCATTCTAGATCTTGAGTTGGAGGCGCGGCAAACAAAATAAAGAGCCTTGCAGTATCAGCGCCATACTTTGAAATCATTTCCTGTGGGTCAACTGTATTCCCTTTTGACTTACTCATTTTTGCACCATCTTTTAAAACCATGCCTTGAGTCAGAAGGTTTGTAAATGGCTCACCTGTATTAACAATACCCTCATCACGCAATAGTTTTGTAAAAAAACGAGAGTATAAGAGGTGTAGGATGGCGTGTTCTATTCCCCCAACATATTGATCTACAGGAAGCCAGTAGTTTGCCCTCTCATCTAAAATTGCCTTTTTTTGATTCACGCAAGTATATCGTGCAAAATACCACGAAGACTCAAAAAAAGTATCAAAGGTATCTGTTTCTCTTTGAGCCTTCCTGCCACATTCTGGGCACTCAGTGTTGGCAAATTCCGGCATCTTTTTAAGGGGAGACCCTGCACCATCTATGGCAACATTTTCAGGTAGCCTTACCGGAAGTTTTTCAAGGGCTTCGGCAACATCGCCACAAGAAGGGCAGTTAATTATTGGTATAGGGCAGCCCCAATAACGCTGCCTTGATACCCCCCAGTCTCGAAGGCGGTAGTTTGTCTTTTCCTCGCCCATTGATAAGCTTGTTAGTTTTTTACTGATAGCGTCAAACGCCTTGTTAAAATCAAGTCCAGTAAACTCGCCTGAGTTGATTAGAAAGCCCTTTTCCACATAAGCCTCTTTTGATGTGTCAACTTGTCCACTGGCGTCTGAAATAACATCTACGATAGGTATGTTGTATTTTTTTGCAAACTCATAATCTCTTTGATCGTGTGCAGGGACACTCATGACTGCGCCGGTACCATAGCCCATTAAAACAAAATTGGCGATCCAAATTGAAACCTCTTCGCCCGTCAGAGGGTGAATGCATTTAATGCCAGAATCAACCCCCCTTTTTTCCATTGTTTCCATTGCTGCTTCAGCCGTTTCCATTTTTTTACATTCTTCGAGAAAAGCTTGTATTTTTTGATTATCCTGTCCCGCTTTAATAGCAATAGGATGTTCTGCAGCAATAGCGAGATAAGTGACACCAAATAGAGTGTCAGGCCTTGTTGTATAAACAGTTAGAGAGTTAGAATCGTCTATCTTAAAATTAATATCAAGGCCTACGGATTTTCCTATCCAGTTTGTCTGCATCATTCTAACAGCATCTGGCCAGCCCTCAAGCTTTTGGATGTCCGCTAAAAGCTCGTCAGCATAATCTGTAATTTTCATATACCACTGAGTAATTTCTTTCTTTTCTACAGGGGCTCCTGATCGCCAACCACAGCCCTCTACTACTTGCTCGTTGGCTAACACAGTTTGGTCAACCGGATCCCAGTTGACAACTGCTTTTTTCTTGTAGACTAGGTCTTTTTCAAAAAGCTTAATAAAGAACCATTGCTCCCACTTGTAATACTCTGGATGGCATGTTGCCAGCTCTCTTGACCAGTCGTAACCAAAACCTAATTCTACCAACTGCTCTTTCATGTGAGTGATGTTTTCGTATGTCCAGCCTGCAGGAGGAACTTTATTTTTAATGGCTGCGTTTTCTGCTGGCAACCCAAAGGCATCCCACCCAATTGGCTGCATCACATTTTTGCCTAGCATTTTTTGGTATCTAGATATTACATCACCAATACTATAGTTTCGAACATGTCCCATATGAAGCCGTCCAGACGGATAAGGCAGCATAGACAGACAGTAATATTTCTCTTTGGTTGGGTCTTCAGTTACAATAAACGAGTTGTTTTTCTCCCAATAATCTTGGGCTTCTTGTTCAATAATTTTGGCGTTATATTTGTGATGCATTGCTGTACTATGATAAATTAATTAAGACTTAATGAGCCGACAAGAGAGCCGATATTTTTGAGTCCGTGTGTGTCTAAGTAGTCGCTTATTCCGTCGTTAATTGATTTGCATACAAGCGGGTCATAAAACAATGCAGTTCCGATGCCTACTGTATCTGCGCCAGCAATTATAAACTCTATTGCATCTTCTGCAGTAACTATCCCGCCCTGACCAATTATCGGTATGTTGTGTTTTTTGCTTACTTCATAAACTTGATGTACTTTGAGCAATGCAATTGGTTTGATTGCGGGGCCAGAAAGTCCGCCCTGATTATTTCCAATTATCGGTTGTTTTTTTTCTATGTCTATAGCCATCCCCATAACTGTATTGATAACTGCCAGCCCGTCGCTTCCAGCGTTAATGCAGCGCAAAGCGTTTTCAGCAATATCGGTTTGGTTTGGAGACAATTTTGTGATAATTGGCTTAGTAGTGTTCTTGCGACATATTTCAACTACGCGAAACGACATGTCCGGGTCGTTTCCAAAAGCAACACCCCCTTCTTTGACATTAGGGCAAGAAATATTGATTTCAATGGCGTCGATGTCGGTGTCATCAAAGTGTTTTGCTATCTCGCCATACTCCTCAACACTTGAACCAGATATATTAATAATAAAGCTAGTTTCATCTTTATCTAAAGAAGGCAATATCTCATTAATGACTAAATCAGTTCCTGGGTTTTGAAGCCCAATCGCATTTAGCATGCCGTTTGGCGTTTCTGCAATTCGATGGGCTTTGTTTCCAAGTCTAGGAGCTAGGGTTGTCCCCTTTAAACAAACAGCCCCCACATCTGAATTAGAAAACCCTTTTATTCGGGTGTATTCCTCACCAAACCCCACGCAGCCCGAGAGCAAAATGATTGGGGAGTTGAGAGACATTCCGCAGAAACTTGTTTTAAGATTATTTTGCATTGACGACATTATACTTTTATGGTGACTTTGGGGCTAGTAACTTGGTCTAAAATGTTGCTATGAATGGAGTTTTTATTACTGGTAGCAATACAGAGGTTGGCAAAACAACTGTTTCGGTCGCAATAATTAGGCGCCTTAGAAAACAAAGACAAATCATAGTAAGAAAACCAGTTGAAACAGACTGCGAAATGGTTAATGGCAGCTATCTTCCCAAAGATGCAATTAAACTTAATGAAGCATGCTCTTCTGGAGAGGGCCTAGATTTGGTGTGTCCCTTTTGTTATGAGCTTGAAGCCAGCCCAGAAGAAGCCAGTCTCCACGCAGAAAGGCCACTAGAACTTGTTGATCTTGTTAAAGCCTGCAGGTCAAAGGTAGGCGAACATTTTGTTTTTGTTGAGGGTGCTGGAGGAATATACTCTCCTATTGCCAACAATGCGCTTAATTCTGACTTAGCAGCGGAGCTTGGAATGCCAATAATTATTGTCGTTAAAGACGAGCTTGGAGCTGTTGGTCAGGCGCTAATGGCCATCAATGCTGCAAAGAGTCAAAAATTGAAAATAGCCTGTATTGTTCTCAATGAAATAGAGCCAAATCAGCTTTCAAATGCTAAAGCTTTGAGGGGCTATACCAAAACACGAATTGTAGAATATTCAAAAACTAAACTAGAACCTTTTTACTCAGAGATTGAAAAGCTAATCTAGAATTTTAAGACCTAGTTTTTTGCCGCCTTGTTCCTGACCGGTTTCTTTGTTGTCAAACATCATACCCTCGCCATTTTCTTGAGCATAAATAGACAAAACAGCATCACACGGAATAACAATTTTTTGAGGCTTTCCTTGAAACCTTGCTTTAAAACTTATTGCTTGATTGTTTATTATGCGACCAACTGTAGCAGAAGAGCTAATGTTTAATACCATTTTTCCATTTGCATCATAACCTTCAGGAACAACCACGCCGGTCTTGTTGGTATCGACAAGCAAATACGGCGTATGATTGATATCCTCTATCCACTCACAATAAGCGCGAATAAGATAGGGAACAACTCCAGACATTTAGTTGAAGTCTTTTTCAGCAAAAGTAAGGCTATCATGAAAGCCCTCTTTTTCAAAGAGCCTGTTAGCATAATCTTTGATTGGCTTGGCTTTTTCGCCTAAAGATATACCAAGAACATCAAGTCGCCAAAGAATAGGAGCGATACACACATCAACAAGAGTCATGGTATCGCTTTTGAAGTAGGGCTTATGGGCAAAAAGTGGAAGAAGTTCCAGTAAGTTTCCATTTAAAGTTTTTCTGGCAGTGTCTGCCTCTTTTTTATTTCCATTGAGTATAGTTTTAACGAGTTCGTACCAGCAACCTTCTGCCCTTGTAAAACGATAGATCAGCAGTCTTTTTTCAGCTTTTTCAATAGGGTCGACAGGCAAAAGAGGCGGAAAAGGAAACCGCTCATCAAGATACTCCATGATGACTGAAAGATCATATAGCACCATGCCTCTATCAAAAAGGGTAGGCAGAGTTTCGCATGGATTAAGCTCTAAAACCTCTTCAGGCATCTCATCAAAGCTAACCTCTACAACCTCTCTTTCAATCGATTTATGAGCCATAATAAATCTTACCGCATGAGACTCGAGCTCTTGTGATGCAGAGTAAAGGGTGGTTGAGGCGGGGTTAGGTTTTGATAGCATGTTTTTTACCAGTTTAATTAATAATACTCCTTCAGCAAAATGGTTGAAGGAACAGTTGGAAGATTGTATCAGAATTTAATCGCGTCGTCTCCAAACGCCATACTTGACGTCTTTCCAGTATTCTTTTTTTAGCATGTAAACTAGGACAAACAGGACGCCTAAAAATAAAAGAACCCATTTTCCAAGTTGCAAGCGAATAAGCTTCGCTGGCTCTCCAACATAGTCTAAAAAGTTTGTTATATCACGAACGCTATTGTCAAACTCTGCTTCAGATTGGGCTTCTCTTAGAGACCAAAGTGCATCAGGCATTGACGCATTAACAAGCACCTTGTTGTTAACACCAAAGATTCTCGACTCGTCCTCATAGAAACTTCTCAAATAAGTATAAATCCAGTCTGTGCCTTTTGATCTTGCCACTAAAGACAGGTCAGGCGGCACACCACCAAACCATGACGAGGCTGCTCCTTCAGGCATGGCGGTTGTAATATTCTCGCCTGTTTTGCTGCCTGCAAACATAAGATTTTCTTTTATCATTTCGTCTGAAAGACCCAAATCCTCTCCAATTCGATTGTAGCGCATAAAGCTAATGGCGTGACAACCCGAACAATAGTTCATAAATAGTTTTGCTCCGTTTTGAAGAGAAGCGGTATCCATAATATCTGTGTTTGCATGGTCAAGATGAGCTTTTTTGCCTGCGGCAAGCCCATTAAGCGAAACAAATGTCAATGAAAGAGCTAAGATTAGTGGTTTTATTGTTTTCATAGCCTACTCCGTAACTCTTGCCGGCACTTCTTTTGTTTTGCCAATGGACGTATACCAAGGCATTAAAATAAAAAAAGCAAAATACAAGGCTGTAAAAATTCGTGCAAGTAATGCATTTACTGGAGTTACAGGCTGAACTCCTAGCCATCCAAGCATAATAAAGCTCACTACAAAAATACCAAGAGCCCACTTGTAAATAGAGCTTCTGTAGCGAATTGATTTAACAGGGCTTCTGTCCAACCATGGCAGGGCAAAAAAGATTAGTAGCGCCGCTCCCATTGCCAGGACCCCAGGAAATTGAGATCCAAACAGTGGAGGGATGGCCCTTAATACTGAGTAGAAGGGCGTTAGATACCACAAAGGAGCAATATGCTCTGGTGTTTTTAGCGGATTAGCTTCAACAAAATTAGCATATTCAAGAAAGTATCCATTAAGAGCTGGAGCATAAAAAATCACAGCACATAAAAGCCACAAAAACCCAACAACAACCATACTGTCTTTAATTGTAAAGTACGGATGGAAAGGAATGCCATCTTTAGGTATACCATCCTTGTCCTTGTTTTCTTTAATCTCGATACCATCAGGATTGTTTGATCCCACATGGTGAAGCGCAACCAAATGCAAGAAAACAAGCACAACTAGAATTAATGGAAGTGCTATTACATGAAGCGAGAAAAAACGGTTTAAAGCAGCATCACCAACTGCATAATCACCTAATAGCCACACTAAAAGGTCTGGGCCAATTACAGGTACTGAGCCAAAAAGAGAAATGATTACTTGGGCTCCCCAAAAAGACATTTGGCCCCAAGGTAGGACGTATCCAAAAAACGCTTCAGCCATTAAGGCTATGTATAGAACCATTCCCAAGATCCAAAGCAACTCTCTTGGGCCCTTGTATGAGCCGTAAAGCAAAGCCCTATACATGTGAAGGTAGATAACAACAAAGAAGGCCGAGGCGCCGGTTGAATGGAGATATCTAACGAGCCAGCCCCATTCAACATCTCTCATAATATACTCTACAGAGGCAAATGCATTTGCTGAGTCTGGCTTGTAGTGCATTGTTAAAAAAATTCCAGTGAGAAACTGCATACCAAGCATAAGAATCGCTAGCCCTCCAAAGAAGTACCAGAAGTTAAAGTTTCTTGGCGTGTAGTATTCTGCTAAATGTTCATTCCAAACTTTAGAAAGAGGAAATCTTTTGTCTATCCAGCTTTGATTATTTTTCATGTTCTTCAATTACGTGTTTGTTTGATCAATTCCGATACGAATAAGTGAGTCTGTCACATATTGATATGGAGGTATTTCAAGGTTTGTTGGGGCAGGCACTCCAGCATAGACACGACCAGCAAGGTCAAACTTGGATCCATGACAAGGGCAATAGAAGCCCCCTTTCCAGCTGTCGCCCCCTAAGTCAGAAGCGCCCGGCTCAGGCCTGTAAGTTGGTGAGCAGCCAAGATGAGTGCAAACACCAACAATTACAGCAACGCTCTCTTTGTTTACAATAGAACGATAGTTTGAAGTTACATAATTAGGTTGCTGGTTTTTAGAATTGCCCGTTCCGTTTGGGTCCGCAAGCTTGTTAATTAGGTCCTCAGAGTTTAGGGCGTCTAAAGCAGACTCATCTCTTTTAAAAATCCAAACAGGTTTTTTTCGCCATAAAACGCGCACAAGCTGTCCTGATTCAAGCTTAGAAATGTCAACATCAACAGGGGCTCCAGCGGCCTTTGTTTTTGCAGAGGGCTTCCATGTTGACAAGAAAGGCCAGGCTGCAAAACCAACCCCAACTGCACCAACAACGCCAGTAGCGTTTGTCAAAAAGCGTCTCTTCTTTAGATCAATAGTTTGTTCAGACATATGAATTTTTGGCGATGTTAAGTTTCAAAACCGCACTATTATAATGTATAGGGTTGATTTTTAAAAGCAAAAATGATTCAACTTAACTAGTATTTTTTTTCATCAACCTTGATAGAGAGAGATTTAATCTCGGCTAGCCCATCAATTTTTTTTATGATTGATAAAAGTTTATTTTTTTGTTTCTTGGCACGAAAAGCAACTGAAGGGTTTTTTGCTGCAAGAAAGACCTTCTTGTTTTCAACTAAACATAGAGAAAGGCCGGCGAGCTCCTGAGGAAGTTCGTTCTGTAGAAGCGCATTAAAGCGATTGTGTGATTTGGCTTTTTCAAATAAAAGGCCTAGGCCTCCCTCAGGACTAAAATTTGTAGGGTTTTCTTTTGTTTTATCTTGCATATATGAGAAAATACCACAGTTTTGTCAACTAATGTTTTGTTCTTCAATGAGTATTATAAATAATGTTTTGTCTAAGATTGTTGGGTCACGCAATGATCGTCTTATAAAAAAATACAGTAGCCAGGTTTCAAGGATCAATGCTCTAGAGGAACAAATGCAGTCCATGAGTGACGATGAGCTTTCTTCGACTACAGAGAGACTTAAGCAAAGAATTGAAAAAAATGAAACTATGGACGATATTCTTCCAGAAGCTTTTGCTGCAGTTAGAGAGGCGAGCCAAAGAACCCTTGGATTAAGACACTATGATGTCCAGCTTATTGGTGGAATGGTTCTTCATGAAGGATGCATTTCTGAAATGGGTACTGGTGAAGGAAAGACCCTGGTTGCAACGTTGCCAGCTTACCTTAATGCAATATTTGGCAACAAGGTTCATGTTGTTACTGTAAATGATTACCTAGCCGCGCGTGATGCAGAATGGATGGGAAAAGTTTTTTCTTTCTTAGGTCTTACTGTTGGAACCTCAATTTCAGGCATGTCGGGAGAAGAAAAGCAAAAAGCATATTCATGCGACATAACTTACGCTACTAACAATGAGCTTGGTTTCGACTATCTTAGAGATAACATGGCCTTTTCAAGCGAGCAAAAAATGCTACAAGAGCTTTCATTTGCAATTATTGATGAGGTTGACTCGATTCTAATTGATGAGGCGAGAACACCTTTGGTTATTTCTGGCCCGTCTGGAGACCATGGCCAGGTTTACAAGGCAATTAACACCATGATTCCAAAGTTTACTCTTCAAACAGAGAGGGGCCAAGGAAAAGAAATGGAAGTCATTACCCCTGGAGACTATACAGTTGATGAGAAGCATAAGCAGGTTTTTCTGAGTGATGATGGCCATGTTAAGGCTGAAGACATGCTTATTGAGGCAGGCGCATTGACCGAGGGGTCGAGTCTTTATGATGCAAGCAATATTATTTTATTAAAACATCTCATTTCTGGGCTAAGGGCCCACGTTCTTTTTCAAAAAAACGTCCACTACATAGTCAAGAATGACGAGGTTGTTATTGTTGACGAGTTTACCGGAAGAACAATGGAGGGAAGAAGGTGGTCAGAGGGCCTTCACCAAGCAATAGAGGCCAAAGAAAATGTAAGCATCAAGCAAGAAAACCAAACCTTGGCATCAATAACTTATCAAAACTATTTTAGACTTTACGACAAACTTTCAGGCATGACCGGAACGGCTGAGACAGAAGCCACAGAGCTGCAAGATATTTATGGCTTGGAAGTGGTTGTTGTTCCTCCAAACGCAATGTCAGCCAGAACAGACCTATCAGATCTAATTTATGGAACTATGGAGGAAAAGCTTGACTCAGTCCTTAAAGATATTCTTGAATGTCAGAAACGGATGCAGCCAGTTCTTGTTGGAACCAGTAGTATTGAGAGCTCAGAAAGTGTTTCTGCTATTCTTAAGAAAAACAATATTAAACATGAGGTGTTGAATGCAAAACAGCATGAGCGTGAGGCTGAAATAGTAGCAAATGCGGGAGCCCCTGGGGCAGTAACAATTTCGACAAACATGGCTGGACGTGGTACCGATATTGTGCTCGGTGGAAGGCCGTTAGAGGATGCCAGTGAGACAGAAAAAAAGTCTTGGATAGAAAAGCATGATGATGTAATAAAAGCCGGAGGTCTTCACATTATAGGAACTGAGAGGAACGAGTCTCGCCGAGTTGACAACCAGCTTAGAGGACGTGCGGGAAGACAAGGGGATGTTGGTTCAACTCGGTTTTATCTGTCTTTAGAGGACAGTTTGATGAAAATATTTGCTTCTGAAAAGACAGCCAGCATGATGAAAAAACTTGGAATGAAAGAAGGAGAGGCCCTCGAGCATAGCTGGCTAAATAGAACTATAGCCAACGCGCAAAAAAAAGTTGAAGGCATGCATTATGATGCACGAAAGCATCTTCTAGAATATGATGATGTTGCAAACGATCAGCGAAAAGTTGTTTATGAGCTCAGAGACGAATTAATGGGCAAAGAAGATGTCAAGGATCGGTTTGAAACAATAAGAGATGAGGTTATAAGTGACTTGTTTATTCAGTATATTTCTCCAAAAACCCTTGAAGAAGATTGGGATGTTGACGGCCTTCATCGCATCTTATTAGAGTCTTATGGAGCCGATATCCCCTTGCAAGGAATGATTGATGAGGGCTTGGACGTAGATGAAATTTTAAAAATGATACAGTCTGGCTTTGCTAAATCGCATGAGGCTAAGGAAAAAAACCTTGGGCCAGAAATGATGAGGACATTTGAAAAGGCTGTAATGCTTAGAGCGCTTGACCACCACTGGAAAGAGCATCTTGCGGTTATGGACCAACTAAGGCAGAGTGTCAATTTGCGAGGCTATGGCCAAAAGAACCCCGTTCAAGAATATAAACGAGAGTCATTTGACATGTTCACAGACCTTCTTGACACTATTAATGTTGAAATTGTGAAGGCATTAAGTAGCGTTAATCTTGAACAAGTTAGCGCCCAACAAAAAGAAATTATTGAAGAGAGAGAGCGGGCAGATCACTCTGAGCCAGCTCTAAGAAAGGCGTCCCCTCCTAGAAGAGCAAGCATGCAACAGCCTAAAAGAAATGTAAAGGTTGGCAGGAATGACCCATGTCCGTGTGGATCTGGTAAAAAGTACAAGCAGTGCCATGGTTAAACCCAAGAGCTTACTTGATCTTGATCTTGATTTTTGATGAGACAAATTAAACTAACAAAGCCAGATGATTGGCACCTTCACTTGAGACAAGGTGACGCAATGAGCTCTGTTGTTGGCATGACAGCCAGACAGATGGGCAGAGCAATTATTATGCCAAACTTGTCCCCACCAGTTAAAACAGTTGAACATGCTTTGGCTTATCGAAGAGAAATTATTGACTCACTTCCAGAGAGCTCAAGTTTTAATCCTCTAATGACGTTGTATCTAACTGACAACACAACAAAACAAAACATAATTGATGTAAGCAACGAACAGCATGTCTATGCAGTAAAGCTTTATCCTGCCGGAGCAACAACAAATTCAGATAGCGGAGTAACAAGCTTGTCAAACACATATTCAGCTCTAGAGCAAATGCAAAAAGAAGGCATTCCGCTCTTAGTTCATGGCGAAGTTACTCAAAGAAGCGTGGACATTTTTGACAGAGAGGCGGTTTTTATTGAAACTGTTCTTGAGCCCCTTGTAGAAAATTTTCCTGAGCTTAAAATTGTTTTAGAGCATATTACAACCAAGGATTCAGCAGATTTCGTATCTCAAGCAGGTCCAAATATAGCAGCAACAATTACAGCACACCATCTGCTAGCCAATAGAAACCACATGCTTGTCGGTGGTATTAGGCCCCATTATTACTGTTTGCCTGTATTAAAAAGAAAGACGCCACATCAAGAGTCTTTAATTGCGGCAGCAACTTCTGGAAGCTCTAAGTTTTTTCTAGGAACTGATTCAGCCCCTCACAGTCAAAACGAAAAAGAGTCGGCTTGTGGGTGTGCAGGGGTTTATAGCGCTCATGCTGCAATAGAGTTTTATGCAGAGGCCTTTGAAAAGGCGAACAAGCTTGAAATGTTGGAAGGCTTTGCTTCTTTCTTTGGGGCGGATTTTTATGGCCTGGAGAGAAACACTGAAATAATAACACTGGAGAAAAATTCTTGGACCATTCCAACAAGCTACGAGTTTTCTGACTCAAGGGTTATTCCATTTTTTGCAGGAAAAGAGCTCTCTTGGAGAGTTTTTTATTAATCGACCTCGCTTTGAAAAAAAAGCCTGCTTTTTTCCACGTCTTTTTGTATTTGTTTTTTGAGTTCTTCGAATGATTCAAACTTTATTTCGTCTCGACATTTTTGTTTAAAAACTACTTTAACCGGGTCGCCATAGATTTCTTGATTAAAGTCAAAAATAAAAACCTCTAAAAGCGTTTTGGTGCCACCCAATGTTGGTCGCTTTCCTATATTACAAACACCCGTATATGTTTTTGAGTTATGCTCAATTAGCACACTATATACTCCCAAAACAGGGCTAAGCCTTCTTTTAATGCTAATATTTGCTGTTGGAAAGCCTATCGTTCTGCCCAGCTGATCCCCGTTTGCAACCTTGCCACTTATTGAAAAGGGCCTTCCCAAAAAGGCCTCAGCAGACTTAAAGTCACCAGCTGTCAGAGCTTTTCTGATTTCAGTGCTGCTAACGCGACGTCCATTGACTGAAACACCACCAATCTTTTGCACAGTAAAGTTTTTTTCTATAGAAGCTTTTTCAAGCATAGAAAAATCGCCTTCACGACCACTTCCAAACCTAAAGTCGTCACCAACAAAACAGTGGCTCATGTTTATTTTTTTTATAAGAACATTATTAATAAAGTCGTTTGCACTTATTTCGGAAAATGCTTTGTTAAACCTGATCAATAGGTGCTTGTCTACCCCAAGCGATTGAAGAAGCAGGTGTTTTTCTCTGAAGCTGCTTATTCTGGCCTGAGGTCGTCCAAAAAAAGTTTGTGGTGTTACAGAAAAAGAAATAACGAGAGAGCAAGCCCTTTGTTTTTTTGCTTTTTTGACAAGGTTTTTCAATATCTCTTGGTGGCCAATGTGAACGCCATCAAAGTTTCCTACAGTAAGAACACAGTCAGACAGCTTTTTTAAATTGTGAAGACCTCTAATCAATTCCATGAGCTTATTTTACTGTCGACATTGTCTCTTTATCAATTAAAGAGTTTGAATTATTTTTTTAACAGGTGTAGGCATTCCTTTCAGAATAGAGTGCTTTTGAAAATAGTTATTAGAACCTCCTGGGGAGTCAATTAAAACAGGCCTTATCCACAAGTTATAATGAGTGAAGGTGTGCTTAAACTTATTAAGACGCCTTATAACGGTTGCATTTTTATTGTGCCTCTTGATTGTTTTTATGATTGTGCTTGCCTCGTCTTTGCATTCTTCAAAGCTCCAAAGACTGCCCCAAACTCCTTGAGCTGGCCTTTTGTTAAGAAAAATTTCTTGTTTTTCATTTGTATAGATTAGAAAAGCTAAGTTTTTTTCCGGTTTTGAGGCTTTTTTTGGCTTTTTCTGTGGAAAAAGCAGTTGTTCATTATTGAGGAATGCTTCACATTGGCTTGAGGCTGGGCAGCTATCGCAGCTTGGATTCTTTGGAGTGCAAACTGTTGCTCCAATATCCATAATTGCCTGAGTATAGTTTGCATTTTTTGTTGAAGGTGTGTGAAAGCTTGCCAACCTCCAAAGCTTTTTCATGACAGCGGCTTCTGAATAATGCCCTTTTATTCTGTGATATCTCGCAAGAACCCTTTTAACGTTACCATCAAGTATTGGCGCCTCAAGGTTGTATCCTAAAGACAAGATTGCGCCAGCGGTTGAAGACCCAATACCAGGCAACGAGACAAGCTCCTTGTGGCTTTTTGGAAATATGCCGCCGAAATCAGTGGAAATTATTTTGGCGGTTTTGTGTAAGTTTCGTGCGCGGCTATAATATCCAAGTCCTGCCCATAGCGCCATTACTTTATCTTCTTTTGCCTTAGCGAGCGCATTTATATCTGGAAAAGTCTTTATGAAGTCCTCAAAGTACTCAATAACTGTGGCCACTTGTGTTTGTTGAAGCATAACTTCAGAAAGCCAAACGTGATAAATATTGGGTGGAGATGACTGCCAAGGAAGATTTTTTCTTCCATGGTCTTCAAACCAAGTTAATAGTTCCTTTGCCAGCTCTGTCACTTTTATAAGCCAAGTGGATTTAATGGGTTGATTGAGTCCATAAATGGTAGTTTTATGTCCTCATTTGTAATTTGATAAACGCCCCCTATCCAGTTATTGATAATAGCGCTAGCACTATCATGCCATGTGTTATCGAGTGTTTTTATGATAAGCCTTTCTGGAAAGTCTGTGATTGCAGCAGAATTATTTTCAAGTCTTGTTTTGTACTCATTTAGGATGGCGCAGTTTTGGGGCGACAGATAGTTGCTTGGAAAAGGCGGATAGTCTGAACGCCCCTCCTCCAAATATAGAGCAACTTCTCTTTTGTATTCTTTTAGAAGGCTAATTGAGTCATACTCAGGGTGTCCTTGAAAGAAAACAAGTCGAAACTGATCTGGACTAACAGCCAAGTGGACTCCAACAGGGCTTGTGGCCAAGACTTTGGCGCCTGCTTTTTCAAACTGGGCCTCTGAAATCCCGTTGTAGCGAGAGTGTGGAATATCGAAGCGGGTGTTTACGCCTTTGACCAAGGGATGCGATCTATCAATGACTTTGTGCGGAAAAACGCCCCAATGCTTTTTGCCATTAGGCGTGCGTTTTTGAGAGTACATAAACTCTAAAACGGCATGAGTGGCAAGACAAGAGCAAAGGGTTGAGGTAACATTTTCATACGACCATTCAACTACCTGGCGTAGCTCTTTATAAAAAGGGGCTCGCTTAAGGTCCGGGTGAGATACGTTTGCTCCAGATATAATGAGAGCATCAAGGCCCTGAGACTTGATTTCATTAAATGTTTTGTAATGTTTTTCAATGTGCTTTGTAGCAGCATCGCCTCTATTGATGCTTTTGAGAGAAAACGGATGTATGTAGAATTGGGCAACCTGGTTTGAGTGACCAATTAGCCGAAAAAACTGTCTCTCCGTAGCCTCTAGTGCAGAGTCAGGCATCATATTTAAAAGCCCTATGTGAAGCTCTCTTATGTCTTGATGAGCGGCCCTGTCTTTTGTGAGAATCGTCTCTCCCTGTGCTTTAAGACGCTCAAAAGAGGGTAGTGAGGAGTGTGCTATTAGTGGCATTTTATTTAAGCGCGCTAGAGATTAGATTAAGAACGTCATTGGAAGATTTGCAATTATGCAGATCGTCACTTTTTATGGTGCAGCCATATTTACCTGCAAGGCTAGAATATTTTACAAGCCTGTCTTCGATAAGTTTTGGAAAAACCCAGCTAACAAAAGAGTCCGGACTAATTTGAGCAGCATATTCTAGATTGTTTTCAGAAAGGAAGGCCTTCACCGAGCGTTCAAAAAAAACTGGATTATAGTACACTGGTTTGGGGTTTTCTTTGGCCCTCTCAATAAGCACGCGCTCATTTTCTTTGCTAGTTTTAATATAGACAACAAGAGTGTTATCAGACAACAACTTAAAAAGATTTGAGTCTTCAAGCTCGCAAAGACTTCCACCAGCGTCATTAATAAAGTGGGAAAAACCTTTTGCTTGAGATTTTGAAATAAACTCTGGAACTTCATACATGGCCTTTCTTTCTGCCTCGAGAAATAAATGTTGTCGGCGAACAAACTCATCAAATGGCAGCCCTCCCTCCTCTGGATTGCCAACCTTTCCAAGAAAGGCAGAAATCGGCTCTAGATTGTCAAAAGTAACTTGGCTGTTTACGCTAATCGAGTTATTGTCTAAAAGGGTTTTTAGCCAGCTATCGGAACTCATTTTGTTTGCAATATTTGCAATGATTTCTTCCTTTAAATGGGCGGCCCCAATTCGGTAGTCGCCAGAAAAATGAAACCAGTCCCCCTCTTCTCCAATCAGTTTTGCAAGATGTGTTTTTCCAACACCAGACATACCTAAAAGTGTGATACGCTTATTTTTATTAGCTATAAAGTCTTTCGCTGAGGTCATCTTATAAGCCCGTCTTCTTTAAACATGTTTCGTATGCCTCTTATTGCCTGACGAATCCTGTGTTCATTTTCAATCAAACAAATGCGCACATACTCATCTCCATAGTTACCAAAGCCAATGCCTGGAGACACTCCAACTTTGGCGCGATTAATCAGCTCTTTGCTAAACTCTAACGACCCCATGGATCGATAATGTTCGGGTATTTTAGCCCATACAAACATTGTTGCTTTTGGTTTATCAACCTTCCATCCGATGCTTTCTAAGCCTGAACACAGGATATCACGCCTATACTCATACATTTCACAAATTTCTTGCACACAAGATTGATCACCTTCAAGAGCCTCAATAGCAGCAACCTGAATTGGAGTAAATATTCCATAATCTAAATAAGACTTAATTTTTGTAAGTGCTGCAACTAGGGAGCGATTGCCCACCATAAAGCCAACTCTCCATCCCGGCATGTTATAGCTTTTTGACATAGAAAAAAATTCGACCGCTACTTCCTTAGCGCCCTCGACTTCAAATATACTTGGGGCCTTATATCCATCAAAAACAATATCGGCATATGCCAAGTCTTGAACAACCCAAATTTGGTTTTCTTTTGCAATCTTGACTATACGCTCAAAAAAATCTAGCTCAACACACTCGGATGTCGGATTTGAGGGATAGTTAAGAACTATAACCTTTGGTTTGGGCCAGGTGTTTTTTATGGCTTTTTCTAGCTCAGAAAAAAAATCATGTTCAGGTCCACATGGAACAGATCTAATGTCTGCCCCAGCTATTGCAAAGCCATAAGGATGTATGGGGTAGGCGGGGCTTGGAACCAGAACTGTATCTCCTTTGCTAACAATTGCCTGAGCCAGATTGGCGAGCCCTTCTTTTGAACCTAAGGTGACAATGGCCTCGGTTTCGGGGTCAAGTGAGACGTCATATCTATCCTTATACCAGTTAGTGATAGCTCGGCGAAGTCGCGGGATGCCTCTTGATGCAGAATAGCGGTGAGTGTCTGTTCTTCTAGCAACTTCAACCAATTTTTCAACAATATGAGGCGGCGTAGGCTGGTCTGGATTGCCCATACCAAAATCAATTATGTCTTCGCCTTTAGAGCGCGCTTTTGCTTTAAGCTCGTTTGTAATTGCAAAAACATAAGTTGGCAATCTTTCAATTCTTGCAAAATTTTCGTTCATTATTCTAACTTGTTCAACTGGAAAGCCCAAGGTGATATGAGCTAAATTTACGCAGATTGAGTACGCCACAATCAAGGAGCAAATACTGTCCCTTTATCCCATCTAAAACTCCTGAAATAATCGGCGTCTTATCAAAGTTTAAGGACACAATCTTGGTTGGATATTTTAGCACAGGGTAACTAATATTTATCATTTCATCATCAAGCCATTGCGCCCCCAGTTCGTCTATAAGTTCTGGTATCTCGGCTAATAGCTCTATTTTTTTCGCAAACAGGTCTACTAGCTCAACCTCGTTTTTTAGCATTTTGCGCCAGTTTGTCTTGTCTGCTATAAAAGGCTTAAGGGCTGATTCTATCTTTCCGGAGTCAATTCTTGAGTTAACCTTTAGAATTGGCAGGGCGCTAATTGCTCCTTGGTCAATCCATCTGCCAGGCATATTTGTCGCTCGAGTTATTCCTACCTTTGGCCCCGAAGAGTTTGCCAAATAAACCACATGCGATGTAAAGCAATTTGATAGCCCCCAGTCAGGCTCACGGCAAGTGCCCAGATGGTGATGACATGTTTCGGGTTTCATGATGCACATGTCACACCTCGCAAGAGATCTAGCACAAGGAAAACAGTATCCCTGCGAGAAGCTTTTGCTGGTTCTATTGCCGCAGTTTGAGCAGGTTATTTCACCTTTAAAGCTTAACTCAATTTGCTTGCCTATCAGCGAGTTCATTTCTACAGTCTCGTTTCCAATGGATAGAGAATAGTTTGCCTCTCCCTCAACTAGAGAGGTTTTCATCATTTTGATTTGACCAGCTAGCTGCATAAAATTCTCTGAATATCTTTGTATTTGTTTGCAGCCTTAGTCATTATCTCGTCGGGAACTCTAGGGGGTGGTGGGGCCTTGTCCCACTCAAGCGTTTCTAGATAATCTCTGATGATTTGCTTGTCAAAGCTTTTTGGGCTTTGCCCAGGCAAATAGTCAGAGAGCGACCAAAACCTTGAAGAGTCTGGAGTTAATGCTTCATCCATGAGGGTAAGTTGGTTCTTTGAATCCAGGCCAAACTCAAACTTTGTGTCAGCAATTATGATGCCGCGAGTTTCCGCATGGGTTGACGCATAGTTATATATTGCAAGACTCTTGTCTTTAATTTGTTTGGCTAGTTCTGATCCAACTAAGGCTTCGGTTTCAGCAAACGAAATATTGGCATCATGCTCTCCAACAGCGGCTTTTGAGGACGGAGTGTAGAGGGGGCTTGCCAGTTTATCCGCCAGTTCAAGTCCATTGGGAAGGTCAATGCCACAAACTGAACCAAGGTTTAAATATTCTTTCCAGCCGGAGCCAATAATGTATCCTCGAACTACGGCCTCAATAGGTAGTGGCTTGAGTTTTTTTACCACTATTGCGCGACCCTCTAGCGCTTTAGATTCATTTACAGGAAGAACCTTGTCCAGAGAAATTCCTGTGAGGTGGTTTTGAATGATATGGCTAGTTTTATCAAACCAATAATTAGCAACTGAGGTAAGAATTTTTCCTTTGTTCTGAATAGGCTGCTCAAAGATTACATCAAAGGCGGAAAGCCGATCAGAGGCTACAATCAACATATTGTCTTTGTCAATATCATAAATGTCTCTTACCTTGCCTTGATGAATAAGAGGAAGCGACAATTCTTTATGAGTTATAGCAGACATATCGATTAATTAAAGTTTTAAGGCTATATTTTAATCGATTGAGACAGGTGTTTGTCTAGTTGCTTGGGGTAAAGGGTTATTTTATATTTAGTTCAAAAAGTATTCTTTTTGCTCTTTTCTGAAAGCTGGGCATTTCGCTGTTAGGAACCGCAGATTTTTTTTCAATCTTAATTTTTTCAGCGTCTTTGTGGACTCCATTGACCCTAATTTCATAATGGAGATGAGGCCCCGTTGACATGCCCGTACTTCCAACATAGCCTATTAGTTCTCCTTTTTTAACGCGATTTCCTGACTTAAGGCCTTTTGCAAACTTAGATAGGTGGGCATAGACAGTTACTAGCTCTGAGCCATGCTTTAAATAGATTACATTTCCGTATCCTGACAATGTAGCGACAAACTTCACAAGACCTTTTGCTGGGGCATACACAGGCGTTCCTGTGGGGGCTGCAAAATCAGTTCCCCGATGAGGCCTATAAGTTTTTAGGGTTGGATGGTAGCGCCTTTTTGAAAAGCCAGAGCTTATTCTGTTGTGTTTGACCGGGGCAAAAGCGAACGTGTCATTGATCGAAAAACCGTTTGATGCGTAGTATTTTTTCCTGCCTTGTGAGTCCTTGTGAGAGAAAAGCGCAATCGTTTTTCTGTCCCCAATATAGATCATGGCTTCAGGTGTTTTGCCACCATTCCAAGACAAAACAAATCGATCTCCTTTTCTAAGGTCTCGACTAAAGTCAATTTCCCATGAAAAATGATTAACCATCATTTTCACAACTTCAGCATCAACCCCTGCTTTTTTTGCGTCATAGTTTAGAGACTTTTGAATGTTTACAATGGTATAGGTAAGCTTGCTGTCGGTACGAGCATCATTTTTTTCGTATGTAAAGGCGCTCCCATCATAATAAATATTTAGTGGATTGTCGTTTTGAGGGCTGAATACTATCTGCTTAAGCGAGTGATCATCATTAAGAATAATTCTAAATCCGTCTCCTGGATAAATATTGTTTAACCTTTGAGCTCTATTGTCTGAGCTCATCAGTTTGGCCAGCAAGTCTCCAGAGAGCCCAGCACTAAAAAAGAATTTGTAAAAGGCATCTCCTCTAGACACTTTAAAGCTGAAGTCGTGCTTGCCTCCAGCTAGCGAGGGTGCGCACAGAAGTGATAGCGCCAAGAGTAAAGAGGGTAAAAAAAACTTTTGCATCAGTGTGTGGGTTTAGTCGTCAGATCCAATAAACGACCGAGCTACTTGTCGAGAAAGCTGGTCATTTTCCACAACACCGCCTAATGTGTCAAGATTCCGACAAGTGACCTCGCGAAGAGTTTTTTCTACAATTTTAGGGATATCTAAAAAACCTGCTTTGTTTTTTAAAAAGGCTTCAACTGCAACTTCGTTTGCAGCATTAAGAGTTCCGGGCGCGCTTTTTCCTTGTTCTAGGGCCTCATATGCAAGCTCTAGACATTTATATTTTTTCATGTCGGGGTGTTTGAACTCTAATGATGGCTCTTTTGTTAGATCAAGCTGCCTTACGCCAGAGCTTTTTCTCCCTGGGTATGAGAGCGCATAAGATATTGCACTTCTCATATCTGGCAGGCCAAGTTGAGAAAGAACGCTTCCATCATCAAAATATACAAATGAATGAACAATGCTTTGAGGATGCACAATGACTTCAATCTGACTAGCATTCAAGCCAAATAAAAAGCTTGCTTCAATCACCTCAAGGCCTTTGTTCATCATTGTCGCCGAATCAACCGAAATCTTTTTACCCATTTTCCAATTTGGGTGCTTACATGCTTGTTCAGGGGTTGCTGTGGCTAGCTTTTCAAATGACGTTTTTAAAAAAGGCCCGCCCGATGCGGTGAGCTGTATTTTGGAAAGTCCGTCTCTGCCTCCCTCAAGACATTGAAAAATTGCACTGTGTTCAGAGTCAACAGGAATAATTTTAGCGCCTGAATTTTCTGCTAAATTCATCAATAAGTCGCCACCTAAGATCAAAGACTCTTTGTTTGCCAACATAATTCTTTTGCCGGCCTTAGCCGCACAAAAAGTTGATGACATTCCCGCGCCGCCAACTATTGCAGCCATAACAAAGTCTGTTTTTGGGTGGGCCGCTATTTCATCTAAAGAGTCTTTGCCAAATAGTACTTCAACGCCTGAAGGTGCAACCCTTCTGAGTTTCTCAGCTGAAGCCTCATCACCAAGCACTGCAAAAGAAGGAAGGTGATCATTGCAAATTTGAAGAAGGCCTTTCCAGTTTGAGTAGGCACTAACTGCAAAAACACTAAACTGATCTGGATGACGGGAAATGACATCTAGAGTGTTTAAGCCAATAGAGCCAGTTGCTCCAAGAATTGCGATGTTTTTCATAATACAAAAACGACTAGCATTAAAAATATTGGTGCAGACGCTGTAAGACTGTCAATTCTATCAAGCAAGCCTCCATGGCCAGGAAGTATATTGCCACTATCTTTTTGATCGCTCATTCTTTTTAAAGCGCTCTCAAAAAGATCGCCGAGAACGGACACTAAGGATATCACCAAGGCTAAAAAACAAAAAACTAAAAAGTCATTTATTTTTGGGTTTTGAGTCGCAATAACCACATAAGAAATAGCAACAACTTGTGTAAGCAAGATTCCACCATAGACTCCTTCAAAGGTTTTATTTGGGCTAACCGGTGGGCAGAGTTTATTTCTGCCAAAGCGCCTCCCCGAGAAATAAGCACCGATGTCAGCTGCCCATATAAACAACAGCAGAAGAATAACTAGGGATCTATCTTGAGAGTGGAGTATTGCCAATGAAGCTGACATTGGAGCTAAAAGGAATAGGCCATTAGCTAGACCTATTGTTATGTTTTTGTTGAGTAGTCCAGTATTGTTTGGAAAGCCTAAAACAAAGAACAGTGCAGCGAGCCACCAAGCAGATGTTAGATATAATGCTGGTGCTAGAATCGAAGGGTTGATTGCCAATAAGAAGGCGCAGGACATAACAACAATAGCATAAAAAGACCTGTTAGAAAACCCACTTAGTTTTATAAGTTTGCAGTATTCCCATGATGCAATATAAACCATAATACCGAGGATCAGTGAAAACCAAGAGGGGCTTAAATAAAGCACTCCAAAAACAACAGCTGGAGCCAATAATAACGCGGTTATTATTCTTTTAGCAAGCATTATTATTCTCCATTGTGTTCTCCAAATCGACGGTCTCTACTATGAAAATTCTCAATAGCTTGATCTAGAGATCTTTCATTAAAGTCTGGCCATAATGTTTTGCAAAAATAGAATTCGCTATACGCAATATCCCATAGCAGGAAATTGCTGAGCCTGACTTCTCCGCTAGTTCGAATCAATAAGTCAACCTTAGGAAGGCCTGATAGCGAGGTGTATTTACTAAATAAAGTTGCATTAATATTTTCTGGATCAACGACACCATTGGAAACATCTATAGAAATCTTTTTCGCTGACTCTGTAATGTCCCATTGTCCTCCATAATTTGCTGCAATAACAAGAGTTAAGCCAGTATTTTTTTGAAGACTAGTCTCGGCTTTTTTTGCTAGAGCATGGATTTCTGGGGTAAATGCTGATAAATCTCCAATAATCTTGAGCCTAATATTATTTTCTTTAAGTTTTTTTGTCTCTGTCTTTAAAACAGATAGAAAGAGCTTAAATAGAAGACCAACCTCTTCTTTTGAGCGCTTCATGTTTTCGCTACTAAATGCAAACAAGGTAAGGGTATTAACGCCGAGCTTTGCGCAGTGTTTTACTATTTTTCTTACTGATTGAACCCCTTTTTGGTGACCACTAGAGCGAGGAAGATGTTTGGATTTTGCCCACCTTCCGTTTCCATCCATAATAATGGCTATATGCTGAGGGGGAGGCGCCCCATCGAGACTGTTTCTATCTTTTTTTGAGCTCATAGAGCGCAATTATACCCACTACATGCAAGATTGCCCATGCTATAACAACTCAATTTGAGCCTTAACATTAAATAGTGATTCTTACTTTTAAGATGTAATTGTTTTATGCGGTAAAATTAAAGAATGAGCTTAGCTAAAAGAATAATTCCGTGTCTCGATGTTCGAGATGGCAGAGTCGTAAAAGGCATTAAATTTGTAGATATTAAAGATGCTGGTGACCCAGTTGAGGTTGCAAAGCGATATGACGAAGAGGGCGCAGACGAAATTACTTTTCTTGATATTACTGCCTCCCACGAGGGCAGAGACACAACAATCACCATGGTTGAAAAAATTGCCGAACAGGTTTTTATTCCGCTTACTGTTGGAGGCGGGATACGAAAAGCTCAAGATGTCCGGTCAATGCTAAAAGCTGGAGCGGACAAAGTTGCTGTCAATTCCGCAGCCATTTTTGATCCGGGCCTAATTAATGAGCTATGTAGTATATTTGGTTCGCAGTGTATTGTCATCGCAATTGATGCAAAAAAAGTTTCAGTTAACCCTTTGCGATGGGAAATTTATACTCATGGCGGCCGAAAACCAACAGGCATAGACGCTGTTGATTGGGCAATTAAAATGACTCAGGGAGAGTTCGGTGCTGGCGAAGTCCTACTCACCTCGATGGACAGAGATGGAACAAAAGTTGGTTTTGATCTTGAGCTAACAAGGGCTATTTCAGATGCTGTGGATGTTCCAGTTATAGCTTCAGGCGGGGTTGGAAATTTAGAACACCTAGTAGAGGGAGTTATTGATGGGGGCGCTGATGCTGTTTTAGCCGCAAGCATTTTTCATTTTGCAGAATACACAGTTGAAGAAGCTAAAAAATCTATGCAACAGAATGGCATAGAGGTCAGGCTTTAGAAATTTGAGTTTTTAATATCTTAAGCGTATCATTACGCACTTTTAATTCCAGAAAACGCATGACTTTTAAAAAAGAATTTTGGGCTCTTTTATCAATATTTCTTCTTCCAATTGGCCTTGGCACTTTGTTTTTTTATTTGAATCCAAGCTACTTTAGTCAAAACACAGTTAATTATGGTGAACTAATTAGTCCAGTAATAGTGACCGAGAAGTCAGATATCGAGCTTATGGGCGAGGCTTCACTAAGCGGAATTTGGACTTTTGCCTACGTTACAGATAGTTGTGATTCAGTATGTGATAAGGCGGTTGAAGATGTGAAGACTATCCGTACACTTATTAATATGGACATGCGCAGAATTCAAAGAATACTTATTACTAAAGATGGCTCAAAGCCATCACAAGTGGATGAAGCCCTAATTCTTGCAAGCATTAATAATGAAGAACTAACTAGACAGCTTTCAAGCTTTCCAAAAAACTCGATTTTTCTTATTGACCCTATTGGAAACTTTATGCTTTATTACAATCCAACAGACATTAATATCAAGTTTGTTTTGAAGGACCTTAAGCGCCTTCTAAAATATTCTAGGATAGGGTAATGAGCGACTATCCATCATTAAAAGATCTTTTGGGCCTATGTAAGCTTAAGGTCGTTTCACTAATATTGCTAACAGCTATAGTTGGAATGCTTTTGGCAGTACCCTATTTGCCTAATTTATTTATTGTTTTTGTTGCCTCTGTTGGAATTTCATTAGCGGCAATGTCTGCTGCGGTTTTTAATCATGTTGTGGATGAAAAAATTGACATTCAAATGTCAAGAACTGATCGTCGTCCTCTGCCGCAAGGCAAAGTTACCAGAGCTCAGGCACTGACTTGGGGGGCGTTTTTAGGCGTCGTTGGAATCACACTTTTAGTGGTGTTTGTTAACCTTTTAACTGCAGTGCTAACGCTTATTTCCTTAATAGGCTATGCGGTTTTCTATACCATGTACCTGAAGAGAGCTACGCCACAAAATATTGTAATTGGCGGCGCTGCTGGTGCAGCACCTCCAGTTTTAGGCTGGACATCAGTTGCTGGCTCTAATGGCATTGAGTATGCACTACTCCTTTTTTTGATTGTTTTTATTTGGACTCCCCCACATTTTTGGGCCTTAGCCATTCATCGTAGCGAAGAATATAAAAAGGCAGAGATTCCAATGCTGCCAGTTACTCACGGCCTAGAATTTACCAGGTTTCAGATTCTTTTGTATACGGTTCTTCTGTTTCTTGTTACTTTGCTGCCTTATCTAACTGGAATGAGCGGCTTGATTTATTTAATTTGTGCGGCATCCCTTGGAGTCCTTTTTTTGGGGTATGCAATTAAGATTTTTCTTGAGCCAGAAAACCCTAAAATTGCATTTAAGACTTTTAAATACTCAATCAATTATTTGATGGTTTTGTTCATTGGACTATTAATAGACCATTACTTACTAATGAACTTTGGCGTTGCTACCTAGAAATGAAGTCTTTGATGCAGGTTTTTAAGGCAGCCACTTCTGCCATGATCGGAGTTGGAAAAAAAAATAACCTAGCTCAAGACTTTGAGACCATAGAAAAAACAGGTCCATGGCCATACATCATCGTGGGCCTTGTGATGACAGTGCTTTTTATTGGCTCTTTAATTTTTGTAGCAAAGCTAGTTCTTCCCTAAGGCTTCTATGATCTTGTCAAGAGCTTCCGCCATTGGTGCCGGTTCATGAGGATTCGTTAAGAGTGCAACCAGCTCAAGCGCTGGATTAAATAGTAAATAGCTGCTAGTGTGATCAATATTATAGTGCGCAACCTTAGTGGAGCTTGGATTTTCATCTGATACCATATTGTGCGAGTCATGCTCATAATGAACGTAGCCTAATTCCATAAGCTCCAAGTGGTTTTCGTGCGTTTCCACGTTTTGTATATCGCCTGTTGCTTTGTTGATCATTTTATGAACAGCAAAATCACTACCATGTTCTGCTGAACGATCACCATGAGAATGTTCGCCATGTTCGCCATGATCTTCCTCTGCTGCCTGTTGAGACTGAGCCACTTCGTGATAAACACCAAGTGTTTTGCTGATAGATATCAGCTCGTCTTGTTGCGCAGTTAGGCCCTTAAATGACGGATTAAATGCTTGTGCAAAATTGTCCAAGTTGCCAAGGTCTCTAGCAGGGTCAACAGAGACAAATACAACTTGAAGCTTATTGCTATTTTCCATTAGCTGATTAGCTTGATTTATTTTGGAAAGATCTATCGGGCAAACATCGGGACACGATGTGTAGCCAAAATAGAGAAGCGCCCATTTGCCCGCTGTCACTTCTAACAAGTGAGTTTCTATTGATGCATCATTGATAAAGTTCAGTTGATCTGAAACGGACTTTGCTTCAGGATATAGTGACGCAGCAGGAGCAACAGACTTTTTTAATTCTTCCATGCTAGGCTTGCTTCCGAAGAAGAAAAAAGCAGCAGAGCCGATAATGGCAACGAGAATAAGCAAATAAATTTGAGTTGTTTTTGTCATAATAAAATCAAAAAATGTGAAAAGTATTTTTAAAGAGCATTCTCTTTTGTGAACATTTTATGGGCAAGGTTCACAAGGCTTAAGAGCAGCGCAAGACCCATTCCGTTATGCATGGTGGCAGCAAACATTGGAAGAGACATAACTACATTAATAATCCCCAGTGCGACCTGAATTGTAAGGAGAGAAAGAACAACAAGCACACTCTTTCTTAACGCCTTATAGTTTCTTAGAGTCAATGAAAAAGCAATAATTGCTGCTGTCACAACCAGTGCGCCTATTCGATGTACCATCTGAATAGCGGTCCTTGTTTGGTTCTCAAGTACACCAAACTCATAATCTACTCCAAGAGGGCCCCAATAGTATGCATTCTTAAAATCCATATCATCAGGCCACATCTCCCCTAAACATGTAGGAAAATAATCACCGCACGATAGTGCAGCATAATTAGTGCTAGTCCACCCTCCAAGAAAAATTTGAAAAACTAGAAGTACAGTCACAATGGCAAGCATTATTTTGTGCTTGCTTAGGATTGGTTGATCAAGGCTAAGAGGTTTTCGCTCATTAAGAAGCAGCCAAAAAAGAAGCGTTGTTGTTGAAAAGCCACCAAGTAAGTGCATGGTGACTATCCCTGGGTGGACTAATTCTGTTACTGTCCACATCCCTAGGGCGCCCTGGAAGCCAACTAACAACAAAAGAGCAGTTGGAAGTTTTATAGAACGAAGTGTTTCTGGCCTTCGGAAGATTGCCAATAAAAATATTACAATAATAGACAAACCAAGGGTAGAGGCGGCATACCTATGAATCATTTCTTTCCAGGCCTTGGCAATATCAAGAGGCCTATCGTATTCTGCGGAAACGACATCAGGCACTAGGAGCTGGCCATAGCATCCAGGCCAGTCTGGACAGCCTAGTCCTGCATCTGCAAGGCGTGTGTATGCCCCTAAAATCACGACTATAAGGGCCAATATAAAAGAGAGGTTCAATGCTTTTGAATACATAAAAGTCCTATTTATTAAGGCGCACTATTTTAAAGAACTAAAGGGCAGCCAGATAAAGAAATTAAAAAAACTTCAAAAAATTGCACAAGAATATTTAGGTGTTAAAACGAATTTTTCAATACCTTGTGCTCTATTTTTTACTAACAACACTGATGGTGAAAAAACTTCAACCAATATTGAGAATAAATAGCAATAAATACTTGGTAAAACGGGCAGAAACAGGTATCATTTGGTTGCTTTTTTTAATTGCACTTGTAATTAACTTAAGGGCAACTATATATAGGAAAATTACGAACACATATAATAACCATATATATATTATGGTTGTTATACAAAACGATTAAGATTTAATTCGGAGAATCTATGAAATTATTGTTGACTTTTACTGGCGCCATTGCCGCACTGATTGGCTCTAAGTCTGCATTCGCAGAGTATGGACTCAATATGACCAAGGGCATCACAGATATTAGCCAGGACATATATTGGCTTCACATGATGGCATTTTGGGTTTGTGTCGCCATTGGTGTTGTGGTTTTTGGAGCAATGTTTTATTCAATCATTGCACATAGAAAGTCAAAAGGTGCTCAAGCTGCGAATTTTCATGAGAGCACAACAGTTGAATTTATTTGGACAGGAATTCCAATCTTAATCCTAATTGCAATGGCAATTCCTGCATCTAAAACCCTTATTGACATTGAAGTGCTGGACAAGGCCGACATGACTATTAAAGTTACAGGCATACAGTGGAAGTGGCAATACGACTATCCTGAAGAAGGTATTAGCTTTGTTTCAAATCTGGCGCAATCATCAAGAGACGTGATCAATGCGTCGCCTGAAGAGCGTGAAGCTGTTGATAAAGACGACACATACCTTTTGGCCGTCGACAACAGAGTTGTTCTGCCTGTAGATACAACAATTAGATTTTTAATTACGTCAAATGATGTTATTCATAATTGGTGGGTTCCAGCTTTTGGCGTCAAACAAGATGCCAACCCTGGCTTCATTAATGATGCATGGGCAAGACCTAATGAAATTGGAACTTACAGAGGCCAATGTGCTGAGCTTTGCGGAAAAGACCATGGCTTTATGCCGATAGTTGTAGACGTTGTTTCTAAAGAAGATTATGCGGCATGGGTTGAAAGCAAACAAGCAGAAAAAGTTGCAGAATTGGCAAGCGCAACGAAAGAGTGGACTGAGGAAGATCTAGTCGCTAGAGGCGAGGAAGTTTATAATGCCAACTGTTCTGGCTGTCATCAAAAAGACGGCTCAGGCATTCCAGGGGTTTTCCCTGCAATGATAGGGTCAGAAGTAACGAACGGCCCTGCTGAATATCAGATAGGCATGGTTTTAAATGGTTTAGGGGGCATGCCAGCATTTAAGATGCTCAGTGATACGGATATTGCATCGGTTATCACCTATGAAAGAAGATCTTTTGGTAACAATGGATCAGTTGTTCAACCATCAGATGTTACATCTGCACGTTAATTTAAGGAGAAACACATGAGCTCAACTACAGTGGCAGCAGCACACGACGACCACCATCATGGCCCTGAAAAAGGACTCCTAAGATGGGTTAAGACAACCAACCATAAAGACATTGGAACGCTTTATTTGTGGTTTTCTTTTGCAATGCTTTTAATAGGCGGCGCTTTTGCAATGGGTATTCGTTCAGAGCTATTACAGCCCGGCTTACAATTGTTTGAGCCGCAAGTGTTCAATCAGCTAACTACAATGCATGGTCTAATCATGGTTTTTGGAGCTATCATGCCTGCATTCGTTGGTCTGGCAAACTGGCTTATTCCAATGATGGTCGGAGCGCCTGATATGGCACTGCCAAGGATGAACAATTGGAGTTTTTGGATACTTCCTTTTGCTGGAACAATTCTGTTAAGTACATTTTTTATGGAAGGTGGGGCCCCTGCCTTTGGCTGGACTTTTTATGCCCCGCTCTCAACAACTTTTGCACCAGACTCAACAGACTTTTTTATTTTTGCAGTCCACTTGCTTGGCTTCTCTTCAATCATGGGAGCAATCAATATTATTGCAACAGTTCTTAATATGAAGGCGCCTGAAATGAGACTTATGGATATGCCGCTTTTTGTTTGGACTTGGTTAATCACCTCTTTCTTGCTGATTGGAGCTATGCCAGTTTTGGCTGGAGCCGTAACCATGATGCTAACAGACCGAAACTTTGGAACAGCATTCTTTGATGCAACTGGCGGTGGAGATCCGGTCATGTTTCAACATATTTTTTGGTTTTTCGGACACCCAGAGGTATACATTATGATTTTGCCAGCCTTTGGTATTATCTCTCACATTATTCCGACCTTTGCTAGAAAGCCCTTGTTTGGCTATACTTCAATGGTCTACGCAACTGCATCAATTGCGTTCTTGTCATATATCGTATGGGCGCATCACATGTTCCTGACTGGTATGCCAGTGGCAGGAGAGCTTTACTTTATGTATGCAACAATGTTGATTGCGGTCCCTACAGGTGTAAAAGTATTTAACTGGGTTGCAACGATGTGGAAAGGGTCAATGACATTTGAAACGCCAATGTTGTGGGCACTGTCTTTTGTATTCTTGTTTACAATCGGAGGTTTCTCTGGACTCATGCTTGGAATAGCTCCTGCTGATATTCAGTACCACGATACTTATTTTGTTGTTGCACATTTCCACTACGTTCTGGTAACAGGGGCGTTGTGGGGAATCATTGCAGCCGTTTTCTATTGGCTGCCTAAGTGGACTGGAAAAATGTACAACGAGAGACTAGCAAAAATCCATTTTTGGATTGCTATGATTTCTGTTAATGTAACGTTTTTCCCGCAGCATTTTGTAGGGTTGGCGGGCATGCCGCGTCGAATTCCTGATTATGCATTGCAGTTTGCAGACTTTAACTTTATTTCTTCAATTGGTTCTTTTGCATTCGGCCTTTCATTCATTTTGTTTACTTATATTATTGTCGACTGTATTCGTAATGGGGAGCCAGCAGAGTCAAGACCATGGGGTAGTGCAAAGGGGCTTGAGTGGACTTTGGCTTCACCAGTTGCTTATCACACATTTGATGAGCCGCCAACAAGAGCTGAAATTTTGGCAGAGTCACAGCATAGCTAATGGGAGATAGAAAAAATAACAAAGGCGTCGCAAAAACAGCCTTGATAGTTGGAGTCATAGCAATAGGAGTTTATGTAGCCACTATATTACTTAATGGCTGAGATGGAAAGAAAAAAAATTACTAAAGGGTTTTGGATAAAGCTTGTATCTGTTCCCGTTTTAATGTTCTTTTTTGCCTACGCCATGGTGCCAATATATGATGTGTTGTGTGACTTGACAGGTTTTAATGGTAAGACAGGCACTGTGGAAACAGAACAGCAGTACCAGGTGGATGAAGAGCGTTTGGTTAGTGTTAGTTTTTTTGCGTCTACGAGCCCTGGGTTTCCAGTGCAGTTCTCGCCTAAAAAGAGCTCAATGGAAGTTGTGCCTGGAAAGTTTTATAACACTAGCTATATTGCCAAAAACACGACTGATGAGGTAATTTTTGGTCAAGCAATACCAAGTGTAGCGCCAACAGACGCGGCTCTTCACTTTAAAAAATTAGAGTGCTTTTGTTTCGTGAAGCAAGAGTTTCAGCCTGGAGAGGAAGTAGAAATGTCGCTTCGGTTTGTGGTTGAGCCTGAAATGGAAGAATGGATTAAAGACGTAAGTCTGTCATATAATTTTTATAAGTTAGATAGTTAAAAAAAGGGAGTAGAAATGAGCAACGAAAAGTATTATGTCCCACATGGAACATACTGGCCAATAATAGGATCAATTGGTATTTCAACGCTATTTATTGGTTTTGCAAACCAAATGCATGACGTGAGCTGGGGATGGCCAGTGATGGTTTTAGGGTTTGCAATTATTGCATTTATGATGTTTGGGTGGCTTGGAACAGTTGTAGCTGAGAGTGTTGGTGGTATGTACAACTCTCAGGTAGATAGGTCTTTTAGATGGGGCATGAGCTGGTTTATCTTTTCAGAAGTCATGTTTTTTGCTGCCTTCTTTGGAGCATTATTATATGCCAGAGTCTTGAGTGTTCCCTGGCTCGGTGGCGCAGACAATAACATGTTCACGCCTGAACTTTGGGAGGGCTTTAAGGCCACTTGGCCTCTAATTTCTACGCCTGGAGAGGTTGGACAAAATGGAACAACGTTCTCTACTAACTTTATACTAGTTGACACATGGGGGCTTCCAGCAATCAATACAGCGCTTCTCTTGACGTCAGGCGTGACTCTTACATACGCACACCATGCGCTAAGGGCCGGACATAGAAACGCACTAATGGCATGGATGCTTGCAACAATTGCTTTAGGAGTTGTATTCTTAGGGTTTCAGATTACTGAGTACGGACACGCATACCATGACGGACTTAAACTAACATCAGGTATTTATGGGTCAACATTCTACATGCTGACTGGGTTCCACGGCTTTCATGTAACGATTGGCGTAATCATGCTTACAGTGATTCTTTATCGTATTCAGAAAGGCCACTTCAATCTAGAAAACCATTTTGCATTTGAAGGCGTTGCCTGGTATTGGCACTTCGTGGACGTGGTTTGGCTGGGACTATTTATTTTTGTATACTGGATATAATATTGAAATAGAGGTTATGAAAAAGGCCCCTTTCAAGGGGCCTTTTTTTTCAATCACTTAAGGAAAATTATGAGTTTATTTGTAATTGCGATTTTGGGATTAATATTTGTTTTTTTAGGTTCTGCTGTTATTGGTCTTCTAAGGGGTGGCAAGGCAGGGTCAGACAGAATGTTTAAAGCACTAAGAATGAGAATCATTCTTTCCGTGCTTCTTTTTGTATTCCTGTTGTTTGCAGGCTTCGTTGGCTGGATTGAGCCAAACAGTTTTAACCTTCTGCCAACTCAGTAATGAGTTTTAGGTTTTTAGCTCCTTCATTTCTTATAGTGGCGATGATTGCTTTTTTGGTCTCGCTAGGGTTTTGGCAGCTCGATCGTGCGGATCAAAAACGCAATATAGAGTCTTCAATTGAAAAGGCGAATACAGGAGTCGTTGAGCTCATAGTAAATGAGAACGAACTCTTGAATAAAGAGTATTATGAGGTCCGTCTTCAGGGCAGTTATATCAAAGATAAGCAGTTTATATACGACAACCAGATCGTCGACCAAGTTTCTGGATATTATGTACTAACCCCTTTTGTTTTAAATGGTCAAACAAATGCTGTTATGGTTAATCGGGGCTTTATTCCCTGGAAAGGTAGAAGAGACAAGCTGGCTGATATAACTGTTGACTCAAACCTTAGAGAAATTAAGATTCAAGTTTCAAAGCCTGTTAAAAGAATGGAGTTAAAGACTAACAATATAGGCAATCAGTTTCCAGTATTAATACAAGCAATAGACTTTGATGTAATTGAAGAAATTTCAAACATTAGTTTCGTTGATGTCATTGGGCTGCTTGACTCGTCTTCAGCCAATGGATTCATAAGAAAATGGGAGCCATATACTGGCACCATAGAAAAGCATATTGGCTATGCCATTCAGTGGTTTTTAATGGCGCTAGTGCTTGGAATCATAGGGGTTCGAATTGCCCTAAAGCAGCGTAACAAATAAAGCTATTTTTAGGCATATAAAATAATGCTGAAAAAAAATCCTTTACTGTATAATTTCGCTCTAAGCCGACATAGCACAGTTGGTAGTGCAACTGATTTGTAATCAGTAGGTCCGCGGTTCGAGTCCGTGTGTCGGCACCATTTTTATGGTATTAAGCGGTCTTTATTAAGACCGCTTTTTTATTGCGAGTTCTCGAAGTATAAATTTTTGTACTTTTCCTGTCGATGTTTTTGGAATATTGTCAAAAATAAGTTTACGAGGGGTTTTGAAGGAGGCCATATTGTCTCTGCACCATTGGCTTAATTCATCTCCACTGGCTTCTGATGACTCCTTGATTTGAACAAAAGCACAAGGCGTTTCTCCCCACTTTTCCAAAAATACCAAGCCGCACCTTGATCAGGCAACAAAACTATTCAATCAAGTTGAGGTTGGAGTAGGAGGATACTCGCGGTGGCGATTGCAGCGATAATGACCGCAAAAGACCAGACCTTGTTTAACATGGGCTAAATTATATACGCTTATATTAGCTTGAAGCGCATAGGCTTGGATCCCAAAACTCGTTTTCGATATCACCCATCGAAAAAAGTAATCCAACTATATCAGTAAACAAAAACTTTTCAATATCACCGACCGCCATAATATATTGGCCAGTATTTGTATCATTAAAAACTTTGATATAGTAAGTCCCTGCTTTATATATTCGGTCAGAGAGAAAGTTTTTGCCTATTTCTGGGCCATTCCAATACCATTGTTTTCCATACTCCTCATACCAGGGAGTCCATTCAAAGTTTTCACCGTCTGCCAAATCAATTCTGTGGAACTCTGAATCTAAGACCTCAAATGAGAACTTACTTTCTAAAGCACACTCGCCAATTTTGGCTGCTAGAATTCCTGCATAGAAGTCAAAGTTAACCTCGGACTGTATTCGATAATAATGTGGATTGCCTGAAAGGGTTGAGTAGATTGCTTTTGAAATTTCAGGATCTTCTATCTCATAGGGTGCATCTGGAGGATATGCAGAGTTTTTATTGAGAACAGGTTTATGAGCGTAGGCGTGTGTTAATAAAAGCAGTAATAGAAATGAAGTAATGCACTTTTTCATTAGGGTTCGTCTGGCTCAATTGGTTCGGGCGCTAAAACATCTCGATTACCTGCGCTATTCATGGAGCTAACAATCCCGCTTGCCTCCATATCTTCAATAATTCTTGCTGCACGGTTATAGCCGATCCGCATTCTTCTTTGCAGGCTTGATATTGATGCTCTTCTAGTAGAGGTTACTATCTGCACAGCCTCATCAAAAAGAGGATCAAGCTCTTCGCTGTTATAACCTGAACCCATGTCTCCAGTTGGCTCTGATTTTGGATTGAGTATGCCGTCTAGGTAGTTGGGACTTGAGTTCTTTTTAAGGTGTTTGACCACTCTTAGAATTTCTCTATCTTCGACGAAGGCTCCATGAACCCTTGTAAGATGAGAAATTCCTGGAGCCATATATAGCATATCTCCCATGCCTAGAAGCTGTTCTGCTCCAGACTGATCTAGAATCGTTCTAGAATCGGTTTTTGATGAAACTTTAAATGAAACCCGCGTTGGTATATTAGACTTGATAAGCCCTGTTATAACGTCAACGCTTGGTCTTTGCGTTGCAACTATAAGGTGCACCCCAGCAGCACGCGCTTTTTGAGCAATACGCACTATAAGCCCCTCAACACGCTTTGATTTGGCCCTATCTTCTTGCGCTAGAGCCCCAAGCATATCTGCGTATTCATCTATCACGATAACGATGAGCGGAAGAGCTTCGAGCTCTGGGTGCTTCTCTCCTTCTTTAGCCGTTTCTGGATTAAAAGATGGATCTAAAAGAGGCTTACCAGCTTTTTTAGCGCGGCGTTGTTTTTCGTTGAAAGATTCGATATTTCTCACTCCAAACTTCGCCAAAAGACTATAGCGCCTCTCCATTTCGTTGACAGACCACCATAGAGCGCTTGCAGCCTCATTCATATTTGTTACAACAGGTGTTAAAAGATGAGGTATGTCTGCATATGAGGCAAGCTCAACAATTTTTGGGTCAATCATGATTAGCCTAACTTGCTCTGGAGACGCTTTATATAGAATACTCAAAATAATAGCATTGAGGCCTACGGACTTACCCATTCCTGTTGCGCCTGCAACTAGGAGATGAGGCATTTTAGCTAGGTCAACCACAACAGGGTGTCCATTAATATCCTTACCAAGACCCATAGAGAGAGTTGATTTTGACTTTGTGAAGGCTTCGCTTGAGAGTACTTCCTTGAGCCCAATCATCTCACGGGTATTGTTTGGTATCTCAAGGCCAATGACAGGCTTTCCAGGAATGACATCTACAATTCGCACACTCTCAACAAGAAGCGCTCTCGCGAGATCTTTATTAAGGTTCATTATTTGGCTTACCTTAATTCCAGGCGCAAGAGAAATTTCAAATTGAGTGACAACCGGGCCGGGAGTTACGGCAGTAATTGTGACATCAAAGCCAAAATCCTTGAGTTTGATTTCAACCTGCTGACCCATTTCTACTAGGAACTCTTCTGTATAGCCAAGTCCCGAATTATCAACATCATCTAATAGTGATAGATCTGGAAGTCCTCCAGAAGAGCCTGATTTAAAGAGGTTGCTGCTTTGCTCTTTTTGAGGCTTATCAGCTTTTTTTAGCTTCTTAGGCTTGTCCGCTTTTTTTTGCTTTTCAGCCTTGTCCATTTTTGAGCTTTCTGTGGCCACACTCTCTTGGTTTACGGGAACTTTAGAGTTAATAATTTCTGGCTTGAGTTTTTCTTTTTTAATGGTTACAGAAGCTTTTTCTTCTTCTGAGCGTCTTTTGAAAAAAGTGCTGCCAATGCTTTTCCATGAGGCGCTCGTTGCGACACTAAAACTAACAAAAATTACTCCGATATAAATCAGAGTTGATGAGCTCCCAAAAAACTCATAAAAAAGCAGTTCATGCATCGATTTTCCAATCATTCCTCCGGCCAAGAATGTTTCTTTTAGGTCGTCCATTAATTTTATTTCAGGTGCGTATTGATGCGCCAGGGCTGCAATAAAAAATAACATTACAAGATAAGATATGAATCGAATCAGAAAAGTAATGGGACTTTGTCGCTCTTTATTTGCGTCTCGATGAAAGTTGTAGCCTAGCCAAATCATCGATATTGGAACAACATACGAGACATAGCCAAGTATGCCAAAGCTGATGTCTCTAACATAGGCGCCAAATATTCCCGCACTATTCGTAACTGGTTTGGCGAGTTCCGCTCCTCCTGTCCACGGGTCTTCAGAGGCTGAGCCTGTGATAAGTGAGACAAAGAAAACAGCGCCAATTGTCAAGAGCAAAATAAAAATCGACTCGCTGACAAGTTTAGAGCGCGGATTATTTACAGGGGTATTTTGAGTGGTTCGTTTAT
>CAYNES010000002.1:0-47289 GCA_964396315.1 uncultured Piscirickettsiaceae bacterium
TCTCTTCAACTTTACCACCGGGAAACTCCCATTTTAGGCCCATATACTTATCTTTATTTCTTTTCGCTAGTAAATAGAAATCGTCTTTTTTAATAATAGCTGCAACAACATCGGTAGGATTCAAGGTATTAATTAATTTTTTCATTAATTTGTAATATTAGTTATTAATTTCATGAAAAAGATTGGTGCGCTCGAGGTGATTCGAACACCCGACATTCGGCTTCGGAGGCCGACACTCTATCCAGCTGAGCTACGAGCGCAATGTTTGTTAAATACGCCGCAGTTCACTATTACTAAGGGTTTCCTTCAATATATTCATATCAGCCATATTCAGTGCAAGTGTGATTATATGCAATATTTAATGGTTTTGAGGCCTTACTACTTGTATTCATGATAGACAAGTATCTTCATTTTCACAACTAAACAAATAAATCTCACCTTTATTTTCTATTTGTATGCTCTCACTATCGCAAAAACTAGATGGATAAAAATTTCTATTATCTACATTCTGGCAAAACTCTTCAATGACTTGTTGCATATTATTGACATAAAATTCATCTTTCAATGTATTGAGATAGGTAACTAGGACAGCAATAAGTGGTATAAGGATATAAAGAGCTCTCTTCTGCTTCTTAACAGATTTGTTTGTTTGCTCTTGTGTCCAAGTATTATTCATTATTTATATTTATTTTAATGCAGCAACCCTAAGTTTGATCATTAATGGATTAAACTACTAGAACAGTCAATCTGCAGTAAATCTGATAATCAACTCTTTATCAAATAATGCTTGATCTGAGGGAAGTGGAAGGGGCGATGATCTAAAGACCGCCCTTCTAATAGAGTTACCAAATGCTTGAGATTTGCTTTTTGACATCCCTGGATTCTCATTATTACCTGAACTACAGCCTAAAATCTTTACTGCTTCAACAGCACCATTGTCAGCTTGATTAATCAATACATCACAATACCAATTGTCTTTTGCTTCATCATATCGCCAAGATGATTTTATTTTCTCTCTAATATTTTTGAAGTAGTTAGATTTAAGAGTTTTTAGTTCAGGAGAAATTTCTTGATTGTTAGACTCTATTTCAATTAAATTGCTCCTTTTTTCAATAGCCTCATTTCTCTTGTTTAAAGATTCAATTCGAAGGCTTTTCTCTTCAGGGCTTAGTCTAGACATTTCACATATAAAGTTTAATAAAACCTCATAACCACTGTTGGGTTGGTAGTACTCCCAGGCGCCATTTATATTTTTTTCAACACCTTCTCCTTCGCCCATCGGAAAAGAATATCTAATTCGTTTAATTACTCTAAACCCTTTAAGCTTACAGTCACCCTGTGCATAGGTTTTTTCACTTCCTTTGCCCCAAGAGTCTAGATACCACCAATAGATGTAACCATCCTGCTCTTTCAGAGTATTAAAGTCGATATATAAAGAGGCATTATTCCCCGGAAGGACTTTTGTCCATTCTGCATAAGAGTTAAAAGAAAGCATTGAAGTAATGAGAATTATTATTAGTTTTTTCATATTATTTATTTACACCAACTGGATTTTTTGCCACCACTGTATTTGTAAGCTAAGCCATTATCAAGAAGCTCTTTCTCTAGACTGACTTCATCAACAAATACCTTGGCAACAACTCGAAAATATTTGCCTCTTTGTATTTCGTTAAGCTTAATTTCATTTGCGTTAAACAATCTATTTCTCACAAAATCTCTTGCCTTAATGGCCAAATCTTTTTCATATTGACATTTTCCTTTTATTTCAGGAGTATCAACACCCTCAAGTCTTATAGCAATATTCTTACCTACTATAGGTGGAAGAGAGTCGATATTGACTCTAAACGTATCGCCATCATAGACACTTATTACCTTAGACACCGTTACTGACCCGTATTGACTTGAAGCTTGAGTTACATGAGCACCAAGAAAGATTATTAAAAATAAACAAATTTTTTTAATCATTAATCAGTATCCAGGGTCAAATTAAATTCTTTAATTGTCTTTAACATAATTTTTTATAATTTGTGATTTTATCCAAGTATTTAAAAGTTACAATGCTCTTCATAAAAACTCTATTATTTCTTCATAATTAATAAATAATATATTAGTACAATTTCGACTTAATTAAATAACTTATCAGTATTCAGATGACTAATTTAAAACCTATTTCTAAAGCTCTTTTCCTTGTTTTAACTGCCCTCTTGCTCTTTTCTTCAGTATCCAAAGCTGATGATGATAACTATTCACCTCTTGACTCACCATCTTTTTTTGAGGGGTTAAATACCTTTACAGCCGTTTTCTCACAAATAAAACAGATGTATGTTGATGAAATTGATGATGAAACCTTATTTAATAATGCCATAAGAGGCCTTATTGAAGGATTAGACCCTCATTCAAGCTTTCTTGAGCCAGTTGATCAATCTAAGGTTAGCGAGAGTACTATGGGCAAATTTGGAGGACTAGGTATAGTGATTGGCACAAAAGGTGATTACATTGAAGTTATATCTCCTATAGATGATACGCCAGCATACAGAGCTGGTTTAAAGGCGGGTGATATAATTCTTCAAATTGGTGATCAGAATGTCAGCCAGATTAATCTTGAAGAAGGTGTAAAGCTGATGAGAGGCGCTCCAGGAACGACCATTAAATTAACTATTGGAAGGCCGGATATTGCGCCATTTGTCGTAGAAATTACACGCGAAATCATTACTATCACTTCTGCTAAGGGTCTTCTCCTAGAGGAAGGCATAGCGTATTTGAGAATTGCTCAATTCCAAAGACCTACAGCTGAAGTTGTAGAAAAAATTATTGCAGACCTAGTTGAAAAGAATGAAGGAGAACTTGACTCACTTATTATTGATCTAAGAAACAATCCAGGCGGCCTACTAGATTCAGCAATAGAAATTTCAAACTTGTTTATAGATGAGCCTGGGATAGTGGTTTATACGGAAGGTAGAACTCCGAGTTCAAACATGTCTTTCCCAACGAAACCTGGTGATATTTTGAACGGAGCGCCTATAGTTGTTCTAATGAATGTTGGCTCTGCGTCAGCATCAGAGATTGTTGCTGGCGCCCTTCAAGACCATAAGCGCGCTATTATTATGGGAGAAGAATCCTTTGGCAAAGGCTCCGTTCAATCAATGATGAGCCTGCAGGATGGTTATGGCCTTAAACTGACAACTGCGAGATATTTCACGCCTTCAGGAAGGTCAATTCAAGCAAAAGGAATATCTCCTGATATTGTGCTTGATAATATCTCTTTAAAAAATGAAGAGGAAGAAGATTCAATAGATTTTAGCTCCCAGGAAAAGGATCTCAAGAACTCTTTGTCAGCGCAAGATGAGGAAGAGGTAACCTCTGAAGATCCAACGGAACTAACTCCTGAAGAAATCCTAAAGTCTCAAGATGAAATAACTGAGGCTCGTGATAAAGAGTTTGTGGATCTATTGATGGAAGATTACTATGTTCATGAAGCTGTCAACGTGTTGAAAGCCATAAAGATTTACAAGAAGAAATAATCCTAGTGCTCTCTAACTAAATTAGAGAGCATTAATTAATTGAAACCACCAATTCTATTGAATTGCATTGTGTTGTAATGCCAATCCCAATGCATCCAAATTCCAATTGCTCTTCCGATAATATACTCTTCTGGAACAAAGCCCCAGAACCTTGAATCACTGCTGTGAGAGCGGTTATCACCCATAACAAAATAATGCCCTTCAGGAATCGTTATCTCTGGGATGCCTTTAGATTGGCCATTTGGATTAAGAAGTATTTCGTGTGGCAATGAATCCATCAGCTCTTCGACTAGCTTATAGTTATTCATTGCTTTCCCAGAATCAACCCCAAGATAAGGGCCAATATTTTTAATTTCTAACACCTCTCCATTAATAACTAGTTGATCATTACTATAAGAAATTACATCCCCTGGGGTTGCTACAATACGTTTAATAAAGTCAACACCAGAGTAACCAGGGTTTTTTTCATAGTTGGGATATCTAAAGACAATAACATCGCCTCTATTTGGCTTTGAAAATTCAACAAGCTTAGTATTTGTAATTGGGAGTCTAAAGCCGTAGTCAAACTTATTCACCACAATAAAGTCACCAGTCAAAAGTGTTGGCATCATAGAGTTCGATGGAACACGAAATGGCTCGAATATAAAACCTCTAAATACAAATACTAAAAGTAATACAGGAAAAAGTTCAATAGACCATTGCACAAGTTTAGGTCTATGGTTGTACTTTTCTGACTTAGAAAACTTTAAAAAAATTAAAAAGTATGCAATTTTTCTAAATTTAGATTTTTCTTGAATAGCTTCAGAAGCTGATTTATTTGTTTCTTTTACAAAAAAAAGATCAATTAAAACTATAACTATTGCAAGAATCATAGCAATAAAGAGCCAGGATAGAACATCCCAAGCAAAGAAAGGTTCTGCATTTTTTAATACAGCTTCGTATATAGACATAGAATAGAGTTTTTTATAAAGGGCGTATTATAACAACCTAGTGCTTTCGCTGCTTACTATAGTGCCTAGGCAACCTGCTTAATCTTCATTCCAATTGAGTTTGCTAATTCAACAAAGTTTGGAAAAGAAGTTTTAACGTTATCAACACCATCAATCTCAATGTCAAATTTAGATTTCACAGAGGCAATTGCAAACGCCATTGAGATTCTGTGGTCGTAATGAGATTTAATGAGTGAAGTTTGTTTTTTGAATTCTCCACCTATAATTCTAATCCCATCATCCAAAACCTCATTATCAATACCTAGCGAGCTTAATCCGTCAGCCATTACTTGAATTCTATCCGACTCTTTAACTCTGAGCTCCTTTGCTCCGGTTAAGATAGTTTCTCCTTCTGCGCAGCTAGCAGCAATAAACAGAACAGGAAATTCATCAATTGCTAGTGGCACAAGATTTTCAGGAATTTTAATACCTTGAAGTTTGGAAGACGAGACGTGAATGTCAGCAATTAACTCTCCAGCTTGAACTCTTTCATTGAGTATCTCAATACTTCCACCCATTAATTTGAGAATGTCAATGACACCGGTTCTAGTAGGATTTATATTGACTGCTTTAAGAAGTATGCTTGAGTTATTTGAGATACAGGCTGCAACCATAAAAAATGCTGCTGAAGAGATATCACTCGGCACTTCAATGTCACAGCCTTGTAATGATCCACCTCCTAATAGAGAGATTTTATTTGATGATGATGTGACATCATAACCAAAGCCTTTAAGCATTCTCTCAGTATGGTCTCGGGATACACCATTTTCAATAATTGTTGTCATGCCCTTGCTGTATAAGCCTGCCAATAATAAGCATGATTTAATTTGAGCTGAGGCGACAGGCAAAGTGTATTCAATAGAAGACAACTGCTTTCCACCTTTAATGAAAAGTGGAGGCTTTGAGTCATTCCCAGAAATATCTGCTCCCATTAATCGAAGCGGTTCAATTACCCTTCCCATAGGTCTCTTTGATAGTGACTCATCTCCACATAGCTCTGAGTCAAAGTTTTGAGCGCTGAGTAGACCAGACATTAAGCGTATTGAAGTTCCAGAATTACCTAAATTAAGAGGATTTTTAGGCTCTTTTAAACCACTTATGCCAACACCATTAATGAGCAGATTGGAGCCATTTCTATCAATTTCAACCCCCATGCCCTTAAACGCATTCAAAGTCGCAAGACTATCTTCTCCTTCCAAAAATCCTGAAACTCTAGTTACACCATTAGCTATAGAGCCAAGCATAATCGACCTGTGAGAAATTGACTTATCACCTGGAACCTTGATAGAGCCTTTCAAAGGCCCAGAGTTTGAAGTTATAAAGCTTGACATTAAAAAGTTATCCCAGCCATGAATCTCTGGTTTTTTTTGCAGTAGCAAACAAAAACTCTAGTTTATCGCTATTTTCATCATCAATAGTCTCTAACAAGTCATTAAGAGTTGATTGGTAGCCTTTCAGATGACTGATAATTTGATCCTTGTTTTGAAGGCAAATATCTCTCCACATGATTGCATCTCCTGAGGCAATCCTTGAGAAGTCTTTAAATCCTCCACCAGCATAGATCGAAGCAGTCGGATTTTGATCAACCAGATAATTCACCAGAGAAAAAGCTAGCATATGAGGCAAATGAGAGGTCATTCCAAGTAAATCATCATGAGACTCTGGATCCATAAAGTCGACCTCTGCGCCAACATTTTTCCACATATCTTCGATTACTTGAATTGAGTCGGGCAAATTATTTTTTTGTGGCGTTATGATGACTTTCTTTCCATCAAACAGATTTGAATCGCTAGCCTCAAATCCGCTTATTTCTTTGCCAGCAATAGGATGAGCTGGAATAAAACAATTCGACTTAGCACTCAAAACGTCATTAACAATATTGGCTACATTTGTTTTAGTGCTTCCTACATCAGTAATAATGACATCGCTAGAGACTAAGGGTTCAATCTCTTTAAGAATTTTTTGAAATGTGCCTACAGGCGTTGCAATGACAATAATATCAGCATTATCGACTGCCTGTTTCATGCTCGTAGAGAGTTCGTCTATGATATTACTTTTTTTTGCCTTTTTAAGGCGAGATAAATCTCTCCCATAACCAAAGACAACTTTCGCTAGATTTCTTTCTTTTATCGCTTTAGCAAGTGACCCACCAATGAGCCCAACACCAATAATCGTAATTTTATTTATCATAAGATTTTTTGTAAAGCTTCAAGTAAATGCTCATTCTCAGTTGGATTGCCAATCGAAATTCTAAGAAAATCTCGCATTTCGACTGGACGCACTATAACCCCCTCCTTAAGAAGACAATTATAGATATTCATTGAATCATTAAACTCAACAGCGATAAAGTTTGCAAAGGATGGAATATAGTTCAAATTTAATGCTTTAAAGCCTTTTATCAGTTGATCATAGCCATCAGAATTCATTTTTACTGAATCAGCAAGATAATCATTATCACTCAGCGCGGCAATAGCAGCCATTTGAGCTGTATGATTGACATTGAATGGTTCTCTGACTCTATTGATATAATCTGCAATTAATGGGCTACAAATTGAGTATCCGACACGAAGACCCGCCAAGCCATATGCCTTAGAAAAAGTTCGCGAAATAATTAGATTTTCAAACTCATTGAGCCAACTAATTGTCTGATCATCAATATTCAAATATTCAAAATAAGCCTGGTCTAATACCACTGGAATATCACTTGGAACTTGTTTTAAAAAGCTATAAATCTCATCATCATTCAAAATCGTTCCCGTTGGGTTATTGGGATTTGCTATAAAAATGAGCTTTGTTTGATTAGTTAAAAGGCTTAGCATTGAGTCCAAGTCATGACCAAAGTTATTTGCTGGTGAAACGACAGCAGTCGCTCCCAGAGCTTGAGTAACTAGTGGATAGACAACAAAAGCATACTGAGAGAAAACGACTTCATCAGTTTTTTTTGATACAAAAACTCTAGCGATTAACTCTAAGAGTTCATTTGAGCCATTACCCAAAGAAATCATGTCTGATGACACTTTGTGTTTATTTGCAATTGCTTCTTTAAGTTCAAAGCAATTGCCATCAGGATAGCGATTTATATTTGATAGAGAGTCATTAATTGCTTTTTGGACTTTTTTACTGACTCCTAATGGGTTTTCATTAGATGCTAGTTTAGAAATTTTTGACAGGCCAAGCTCTCTGGCAAGCTCTTCAATTGGCTTTCCTCCTTGATATGGACTCAAGCCAAGGATTGATTCACAGGCATTCATAAAACAGCAACTGGGTAGGACCCTAGTATCTCCAATTTAGAAACTCTAGATTCAATTTTTGAAATGGCATCTTTGACATTAACTTCATCCTTGTGCCCTTCTATATCGATGAAAAAGAGATATTCCCATTTAACACCTGGGATTGGATGTCTTGCTAGTTGAAGCATATTAATTTTGTTTTTTTTGAAAGGTTCCAATAAATCAAAAAGTGCTCCGGATTCATGCTTTGTAACCACCAATAAGGAGGTTTTGTCGTTAACACCTTTTGGAACTTCGTCTTTACCAATCACTATAAAACGAGTGACATTGCCAGCGTTATCCTCAATATTTTTAGCAACTCTTTGAAGACCATAAATATTTAAGGCTACTTTAGAGGCAATCGCCGCAGCATTGGGCTCATCTTTAACCATTCTAGCACCTAGTGCATTAGAGGCAACAGGTCTAAGCTCTATATTAGGGTAATGGTTAGCAAGCCAACGATGACACTGGTCAAGAGCCTGCTGGTGAGCATATATGACTTTAATCTCTTTAGATTGATTCTGCATCATCAAGTGATGCGCTACTGCAATCTCCACTTCACCACAAATATTTAAATCGTGACTATAAAGCATGTCAAGAGAAGTGCCAATAACTCCATTTGAAGAGTTTTCAATGGGGACCACTCCGTACTGAGCATTATCTGTTTCTACTTGATGAAAAATCTCATCCACTGTACCACAGTCAAGCGGAGAGACACCATGGCCAAAGTGCTTAAGGGCAGCCTCTTGGGTAAATGTACCCTCTGGACCTAAAAAAGCGATTTTTAATGGCTGCTCTAGTGCAAGACATGCCGACATAATTTCTCTAAATATGAGTGCAATATCTTTGTCTTTGAGTAGACTTTTGTTTCTTTGAATCACTCGACTTAAAACTTCTGCCTCTCTCTCGGGGCGATAAAAAGCAGTTTGAGTATTTGATTCTTGCTTAACTAAAGCCACTTTTGCAGCAAGATCTGCGCGCTCAGATATTAAAAGCTGTATCTTCTGATCCAGTTCATCAATTTGTGATCTCAAATTTTCAAGCGAATTGCTTTTCATAAGTTGAAGCTTTAACTCAATCTTTTCGAGGTATTTTACCTAAGACTTGTAGCTCCTCAAAGTATTGTTATTATTAAGTTTGTTGAAGTGTAAATAGAATTTAATAATTAGCTATTGCACATTTAATAAAAAAAGATATAATTTTCTGAAATTTGACGATGGAAGTTGGTGTAAGTCCAACGCTGCCCTCGCAACGGTATTTCTTTTGATGAGTCCGATACATCCCAAATTTGTTTCGCTTATTACTACGATGGGTGGTGAGTTAAGGGTCTGTAAATGCGCAATCCTTCTTCTCTAAATCCCTCTTTTAATTTTATTTATTAGGGGTCATAAATGTTTACTAAAAAATCAATTTTTATTGCTACCTTGTCAGCAATTTTCATGTCTAATTCAGCCCAAGCTGTTATTGGTCCAATTAAAATTTCATTAAATAACGAATATAGAACAGGGTCTCCAGTCATTGGTCCAGTTGCTACTTCGATTAAGCTTGACAAATCAGATATAAAAAAAACTGGTGCAACTACCTTTGTCAACTTGCTAGAAAAAATTCCTTCAATTACATTTGAAGGTGGTCCGGGTAATTTAGCAGCTGTTCGAATTCGAGGTAGTGAAAGTACACATACTCTTCTGCTTATAGATGGACAAAAAGTAACAATTACTGGTGGTCAGCCCAATTTTAAGATGGTTCCAGTCAATCAAATTAGTCGAATTGAAATTCTTAAAGGGCCATTCTCATCTTTATATGGCCCGGGAGCTATTGGGGGTGTGATAAACGTATTTACTGATAAGGATGTATATTCAATTACTAGTAGCTCTATTGATAGCTCATATGGATCAAATGGAACAAAACAATCAAGCTTTAATACCTATTTCAAAAACGATTCTAGCTACTTTGATTTCACATTTACTGACTTTATCACTGATGGTATTGATGCCACTCTCAAGACTACTGGAGGTGATGATGATTTAGATCCAAGCGATAGACAAACCTTTGGCTTAAACATTGGTGGTGATATTTCTGAAAGTACGTCAGTTAGTCTTAATATGATTGATTCAAAAGCAAACATAATGTACGACGAAACTTATGGAAATGAAAATTATCAAAATGATTTGAGACAGATTGGTCTTGGAGTGAATCATAAGTTTAGCGATAGATTTCAATCAAGAATTGACGTAAATGATCAAAATATCATGCGACATGGAAGTAAATATGAATTGAATACTTTATCAATTGTTAATGAACTTGATTTTGATTTTAGTAAGCTATCTATTGGAATTATGAATTCTAATGATAAGGATGTTGGCAACAAAAAAAGTATCAAGCATAAAGATATTTTTACCCAATGGCAAGGTTTGATTATTGATAATGAATTATCTATTGGAGCTAGGGTTATTAATCATAATGATTTTGGAATACATACGACTTACAATTTTAACTGGGCTCGAGATATTTCAATTAATTCAAGATTAAGTGCCTCATATGGAAGTGCTACAAATATTCCAAATCATTACCAAAATAAACAAAATGTAAAAAATAGTCAAACAACCCTTAATCCAGAACGCTCAAAAAGCTTAGAAATAGGATTACAAAATCAATCAAATATTGGTTTAGTTGAATTAAAAGTTTATCAAACCAAAATCGAAGATGCATTTAGCTACATTGATCCCGAAAATAATTGGGATGGTTACTATGTTAATGATGGCACGACAGACATTTCTGGTGCTGAATTGTCACTTGAGACTGATTTACTTGGTTGGGATCTAACAACTAAAATAGATTACAATAAGGCTATTGATAAAGCCACTAAGAAGCAAAAAGGAAGAAGACCTAATCGATCTATTTCAATTAACCTATCTAAAACTTCTGGCAAATGGAAGAGAAATATTAATTGGATAGCTAAGTCACGTGCATGGGATAAAAACAGTGAAACGACAAAATTGGGTGGTTATGGACTACTTAATTTAAGCACAAGCTATGACTTTACTGAAAATTTAACTGTCTACCTTAATAGAAACAATGCCCTAGATAAAGATTATGAAATGGCTAGTGGTTACAATACACTTGGAAAAACAACAACTATTGGTCTAACATATGATTTCTAAGGTATATGTCTAACATGTTCAAATAATTATGACTAATTCGTATAAAAAGCGAATGCAACGCAAAAAAGAATATATTGATTCCCGAATCGATGAAGCGAATATCGATAAGGGAATCATCGTTCTATTAACAGGCAATGGGAAAGGAAAATCATCTTCAGCAATGGGTATGATTTGTCGAGCCCTCGGTTATAACATGAAAGTTGCACTTGTTCGTTTTTTAAAAGGTGACCAACAAACTGGAGAAGACCTGTTTTTAAATAATCATCCAAATATAGTTTCAGCTCACATGGAAAGTGGGTTTACTTGGGATACTCAAGATAAGGAATTAGATAAGCAGAAAGCGACTGAGACTTGGAATAATGCCAAGCAATTTCTTAATAATTCTGAAATATCTGTAGTTGTTCTTGATGAAATCACTTACATGATTAACTATCAATATCTTGATGAATCTGAGATACTCAAGGTTCTCTCGAATAGACCAAAAGATCAACACGTTGTTATTACTGGAAGAGCCGCTAGTCAAGGTTTAATTGACGCTTCTGATACAGTTAGCGAGGTAGAGGATATAAAACATGCATTTAGGGCGAATATCAGAGCTCAAAAAGGAATTGATCTATAGTTAGCTATTTTCAAGCAAATACTGAATGGCTTGAAATAAATACCCTACTGATACAATCTTCATCCCTTTGATTTTCTTCTTAGGAGTATTTCCCTTAGGAATTATTGCGAGCTCAAAGCCCTGTTTTTGTGCCTCTGAGAGCCTTTCTTGTGCGTTATAGACCGGTCTTACTTCACCGGTAAGCCCTACTTCCCCAAAAGCAATCCAGTTACTTGGAATCACTTTATCTCTTAGGCTTGAGACTATTGCGAGCATGACAACAAGATCTGATGCAGTTTCACCTACTTTAATACCTCCCACAACATTAATAAAGACATCCTGGTCAAATGTTGCTATTCCAGAATGCTTATGAAGGATAGCTAGTTGAAGAGCTAATCTGTTTTGATCAAGACCTACACTGACACGTTTTGGAGTACTATTAGATTGATCAACTAATGCCTGGATCTCGATTAAAAGCGGTCTTGTTGCTTCTCTAGTAACCATAACCATAGAGCCTGAAGAAGGATTTTCTTGATTAGACAAGAAAATAGATGACGGATTACTAACTTGCTGAAGTCCTTTTTCACCCATAGCAAAAACGCTTATTTCGTTAACTGCACCAAAGCGGTTTTTTACTGCTCTTATGATTCGATATCGTCCTCCAGCGTCACCCTCAAAATAGAGAACTGCATCAACCATATGCTCAAGTATCCTTGGTCCCGCTAGCGCTCCACCCTTAGTCACATGGCCAATCATGAGTAAAATCGTGTTGGTTTGTTTAGCGTATTGAGTGAGCTGTGCTGCGCAGTCTCTTACCTGAGTTACAGATCCAGGTGCTGATGTTGAAAGATCAGTCACCATGGTTTGAATTGAGTCAATGACTATAACCTTTGGCTGAACATCTTTTGAAAGTTTAAGTATTTTCTCTAAATGCGTCTCTCCAATAAAAAGAACATCTTCCTTGATGCCGAGTCTAATCGCCCTTTCACTAACCTGCTCGGCAGACTCCTCTCCGCTCACATACAAAGTAGTATTAGATCTATTTAAAGTCGCTAAAGCTTGAAGAATTAGGGTCGATTTACCAATTCCTGGGTCACCACCAATCAGAACAACCGACCCATCAACCAAACCTCCACCTAGCGTCCGATCAAGCTCAGAAAGGCCTGTTGATAAACGATCCTTATTTTGAGACTTAACTTCAGTTAAGTTTTGAACTTTAGATGCTGGAAGGTCCTTAAGGCTTTCAGGCTTTGATGCTGTTGCTTGTGATACGACAACCTCTTCTAAAGTATTCCATGATTTGCAATCTAGACATTGTCCAGCCCACTGATGATGTGAAGCTCCACACTCTCGGCATACAAACTCAACTTTAGTTTTCGCCATAAGATTACTTGTTCATTAATTTATCAATTTCGCTTTTAAATGCCTCAATATCTTGAAATTGCCTGTAGACTGAGGCAAAACGAATATATGCAACCTCATCAAGGGCTCTGAGCTCTTCCATGACCCATTCGCCTAGGGTTGACGATGGCACCTCTCTATCATTTTGTGCCATCAGTCTTCTTTGAATTTTTTGGATTGCAGTCTCTATTTTTGAAATCTCAACAGGTCTTTTTTCAAGTGCTTTTAATAGTCCAGATCGAAGTTTATCTTCACTGAAAGTTTGTCTTGAATCATCACTCTTAATAAGCCTAGGAAGATTTAAATCAACAGTTTCTCTTGTTGAGTGCCTTTCACCACAAGCTATACACTCTCTTCTTCGACGAACTTGTGAGCCATCGTCTAGTAGTCTAGTATCTAAAACCTTGGTGTCATCTGATTGACAAAAAGGGCAGCGCATTTTAAGTTATTTATAGACCGGAAATCTTGAGCAAAGTTCCTCAACTTTGGCTCGAACTTCATTAACAATATCTGGATTTTCAATATCATCACAGATATCACATATCCAGTTTGTAATGTCTTTACATTCGGATTCACCAAAACCACGAGTTGTGGCGGCTGGCGTTCCAATTCGAATGCCACTTGTTACAAATGGAGACTGAGGATCATTTGGCACAGAATTTTTATTAACTGTAATGTGAGCAGATCCCAGTGTTGCATCAACTGCTTTACCAGTCAGACCTTGCTCTATAAAGCTTACCAGAAAAACATGATTGTCCGTACCTCCAGAGACTACATCATAGCCTCTTTCCATAAAAACACTCGCCATAGCTCTTGCATTTATTACAACTTGCTTCTGATAAGATTTAAATTCATCACTTAACGCCTCCTTAAAGGCAACCGCTTTCGCAGCAATAATGTGCATCAATGGCCCACCCTGAATTCCAGGAAAAATAGCAGAATTTAGTTTTTTCTCTATTTCTTCATTGGCTCTAGCTAAGATGAGACCGCCACGAGGCCCTCTCAGTGTTTTATGAGTTGTTGTTGTACAAACATCAGCTATATCAATTGGTGACGGGTAATCTCCAGTCGCAATGAGACCAGCAACATGTGCCATATCAACAAACAAATATGCACCAACCATATCAGCAATATCTCTAAATCGTTGCCAATCAATTACTCTTGAGTAGGCAGAGAAACCAGCAATCACCATCTTAGGTTTATGCTCTTTAGCCAATCTTTCGACTTCATCATAATCAATCTCACCTGTTGACTCATCAAGACCATACTGTATAGCATTAAAGTTCTTTCCTGAAAAGGATGGGGCTGCACCATGGGTCAAGTGCCCACCATGGGCCAAACTCATACCAAGAATAGTATCGCCAGGAACAAGGAGCGCTTGAAATACAGCTGCATTAGCTGTAGAGCCAGAATGTGCTTGAACATTAGCATATGCGGCTCCAAATAATTCTTTAGCCCTAGTAATGGCTAAATCTTCTGCCATATCGACGTGCTCACAACCACCGTAGTATCTTTTAGAGGGATAGCCTTCTGCATATTTATTTGTCAGCTGAGACCCTTGTGCAGTCATTACTGCTGGTGAGGTATAGTTTTCTGATGCGATTAATTCGATATGCGCTTCTTGTCTTGCTTCTTCAGCAATAATAATTTTTGCAATATCAGAATCAACGTCATTTAGAGTGAGATTTTTATCAAACATGGAGGCTTCCTAAGTAGATGGAAAAAAACGGTATTTTAACTTATATATTTTAACAAGAATATAGCTTAATATTCATCTTTAAAACAGAGTTTTAATAAGAAGATTTTAAAAAAAAATATCCATCGTTTAAGAAGATTTATAAGAATAAAATTATTAATTACAGATGGTAAAATTTGCGCTTTAATCTAAGAATTATTTAATGAAAGTAGTTGTTCTGGGTGCTGGTATTATCGGTACATCTTCAGCCTATTTTTTAGCCAAACAGGGTCATGATGTTACTGTTATTGACAGGCAAGATGGTGTTTCAATGGAAACTAGTCATGCTAATGCTGGTAGTTTATCCTATGGATTTTCTTCCCCCTGGGCTGCACCAGGACTTCCACTCAATATTTTAAAATGGGTGTTAACTGGACGATCGCCTCTGATCATTAATCCCAATATGAGCATTAACACTATTAAGTTTTTATATCGAATGTATAAAAACTGCAATATACAGAACTATGAAGTCAATAAAAGTCGCATGCTTAGAATTGCTAATTATTCTCAAAAAGCACTTTTGGAAATTGAATCAGATTTTGATATTCATTATGAACAAAGAAAACAAGGCTCTCTTCAACTTTTTTGGGATACTAAGGATATTAATAAGGCGAAAAGAGATATTACAATTTTAGAAAAATTTAATATTCAATATGAACATCTTGATTCTGCGGGTTGTGTTAAGACTGAGCCTGGCTTGAAATATGTAAAAAACCAACTTGCTGGTGGAATACATTTTAAGGATGACTTTACTGGGAATTGCTATCTCTTTTCAACTGAAATCTACAAAAAATGTGTTGAGCTAGGTGTAAATTTTGAATTCAATACTGAGATTAAATCTATGCAAATTGACAACAATGAGATCTCTTCAGTTGTAACCAGTAAAGGAGAATTTAAAGCAGATTCTTATTCTGTATCACTTGGAAGCTATTCTGCAAAAATTCTTTCACAAATTGGCATTGAAACACCTATTTATCCTGTTAAAGGTTACTCAATCACGCTACCTGTTTTAACTGATGAAGATGCCCCTCAATCAACAATAATGGATGAAAAGAACAAGATTGCCATCACCAGACTAGGCGACAAAATAAGGGTTGCAGGAATGGCCCATCTAACGGATTTTAATACAAACTTAAGAAAAAAATCTCTAGAGTCATTGATAAGTGGCCTTAATCAAATATTTCCTAAGAGCTATAAGCCTTCAGAACATGTTAATTTTTGGACTGGCTTTCGTCCTAGTACTCCTGATGGCACTCCCATTATTGGCCCTACCCCTTATAAGAACTTATTTCTAAATACAGGACATGGTACACTTGGATGGACAATGTCTGCAGGTTCTGGCAAACTGTTAGCTAATCTTGTCTCAGGGGCTAACCCTGACATTTCTACAGAAGGAATTGACATGAGTAGGTACAGTTTTTCAAATAAGACACAAAATAGCTATGTCTAGAAATTGTATTGCATCAATTGATCTTAATGCAATTAAACAAAACTACCTTTACGCAAAATCTTTAACTCCTAAATCAAGTGCAATAGCTATTATTAAAGCTAATGCCTATGGCCATGGTGCAGTTGAAGTCGCCAATCATTTAGAGGGTTGTGCTGACTGCTATGGTGTAGCCTGCTCTGAAGAGGCGTTAGAGTTAAGAAATTCAGGTATTTCTAGCACGCCCATTTTACTTTTAGAGGGTGTTTTTGAAGAGTCAGAGTTAAGTCTTGTAGATAAATTTAGCCTATGGATGGTGGTATCTAATAGCACTCAACTAGAATGGATACTGAACACCAAGCCAAATCATCAGTATCATATTTTTGTAAAGATTGATACAGGTATGGGTCGACTAGGATTTCAAAGGGATGAGTCAATCAAAGTAGTGAATGCCTTAGAAAACTCTCACAATGTAAAAAATGTAACATTAATGACTCATTTCTCAAGTGCAGACAATCGACAAAGCTCCTCAACGAAAGACCAAAACGAAGAATTTAAAAATATTGTTAAATCAAAACAAAACGACCAATCACTAGCAAATTCAGCTGCCTTAATGGCTTGGGATGAAACTCATAGTGAATACACTCGACCTGGAATTATGCTCTATGGCTCATCACCATTTCCCTTCAACGATAAATTTCAAGATTTGGTCCCAGTAATGACGCTAGAGAGTTCTTTGATATCTATAAAAAAATTCAAAGCTGGAGCAGCAATTGGATATGGCGGAAGATATATCTGCAATGACGAAACATTAATTGGTGTTGTAGCCATTGGCTATGCTGATGGCTATCCAAGAAGCGCAAAAGATGGCACTCCTGTCTTTATTAACGGTGAAATTGCAAGACTTGCTGGCAGAGTTTCAATGGACATGATCACCATTGATCTCAAGGGTATTGATAATCCAAAAATCGGTGATCGAGTGGAACTTTTTGGCCGGAATGTTTCAGTAGATGAAGTTGCTAAATATAGCGATACGATCTCCTATGAAATTTTTTCTAAGATCACTAGTCGTGTTTATAAAACTTATGTTCCATAGTTTTTAAAATACTAATATAATTCAAATCATCATTAATCATTAACGCATTAGTTATGTTGTCAGAAAGTCAAATTTCATCATTTAATAAGGATGGTTATCTAGTTATTGAAAACTTTCTTGGTAAGGATCAGAGAAAAGATTTAATGAATCGCGCCAATGAGATGATTGATGATTTCGATTCGTCCGCAACGCAATCCATATTTACAACTAACGAGCAAGAGAGAGCGAGTGATGAGTATTTCTTAAAGTCTGGAGACAAGATTAGATTCTTTTTTGAAGAAAAGGCAATTGATAGTGACGGAAACTTTACTGTTCCAAAACAGCAATCGATCAACAAAATAGGCCATGCTCAGCATGCATTAGACTCAACCTATAAAGCAATTATTAATGCTCTTAATATTCCGGATATGGGAAAACAACTAGGCATGAAAAAGCCTCGGCAACTTCAGTCCATGCATATTTTTAAACAGCCCAATATTGGAGGTGAGGTTGGACTTCACCAAGATTCAACATTTTTGTATACTACTCCAATGAGCTGTGTTGGATTTTGGATGGCTCTGGAGGATGCTAATATTGAAAATGGATGTCTTCAGGCGATGACAGGAGGTCATACTTTGCCTCTTAAAAAGCGATTTAAACTCTCTAGTGCGGGTGGCACAGAGTTTGAAGTTTTTGACGATAGTCCCTGGCCAGATAACGAGCTTGACCTTTTAGAGGTTAAAGCTGGAACCCTTGTTATTCTTCATGGGCAGCTACCTCACTACAGCGCCGAGAACACTTCGAATAAATCTAGACAAGCCTTTAGCATTCATCTTGTTGATGACAATTGTCACTATGCTGAAGACAATTGGTTACAATCTGAAATCTAATTCAACATAAATTATTGAACCATTATGGATAAAAGACAAGTAATCGATATTCATAACTTAGAATTTAAGCCTTTTGATCGATATGGCTCGCCAGTTCCAAAAATGAGTTGGCATATCGTTAGCTATAATCAAAATAACGGTCAAGGTAGTTATGTATTGAAAATGGACCCGGGGGCTCAAACTGTTCCGCATATGCATATGGGTTTCGAAGAGTTTTTGATGATTGAAGGTGAATTGATTGACTCTGATGGGACTGTCTTCAAAAAAGGTGAGTTCGTCTCTTTTAATCCTGGCAGTTCGCACTCCTCTTTCTCTGAAACTGGAGCATTAATCGTTGTTTTTCAACGTGGCCTCAATGAGGCAATTGATCAAGATTAAATATTAAGGAGATAGATAATGCCTGCTGATATAAGAAAAACTCTATTGCATGTTGAAAAAACCCTTGTTGAAGGCAACAAAGTAGCAAAAAAACCGCTGATTTTAATTGCTGCAGTTGCCGTCATTAAAAATCCATGGGTTGATTTAAAAAACCCAAATGAATTTATTGATGATCTTAAGCCAGGTATTTTGGATGTTGCACCAGGCTTAGGTGAAATACTTACATCAATAATCATAAAAGAAGCTGGTTCGGGTGATGCCGTTGAGGGTTATGGAAAATCTGCAGTGGTTGGCTTAAAGGGTGAAATTGAGCATGCTTCTGGCATTATTCATACCCTTCGTTTTGGCAACTTTTATCGTGAAGCGGTTGGTGCTAAATCCTATCTCTCTTTTTGTAACACTCGAGGTGGTGCTAATTCTCCAATTATGATTCCATTGATGGATAAGAATGATGCTGGACGACGATCTCACTACTTAACCATCCACTTATCTATTCCAGATGCTCCAGCTGAAGATGAGATTGTAGTTGCTTTAGGCGCCTCTATTGGGGGAAGGCCACACCATAGAATTGGTGATCGTTACCAAGACCTTAAAGATTTAGGGCACGATCTAGACAATCCAGCTAGCGTTTAGCTTGATTGATCTTCTGTATCTAACTGAGACTCTAAAGCTTCTTCAGCAATAACCTCCATTCCAACAACACTCGGCCTTTGAGTCATAACCTGGAAGTTAGCCTGATCAGACTCATCTACATCATCGGTAATAAACATCATTGAAAACACAATAGCAGCAATCAGCAAGTGAACAAAAATAAGATAGATTAGGAACCCTGAACTATCAAATAAATTAATAAAGTAACTCATCGAGAATGGCCCTAATGATGCAAACACACTATAAACCAATACAATAGTTCCACTTGCGCTGACCATTTGACTCGGTCTTAAGCGGTCATTAGTTTGAGCAACTCCAAGAGAATATAAAGGGAGTGTGCTCGCACCGATAAGTCCATTTAGAATTAAAAAAACTGTTTTTGAAAATTCAAATAATGAAAGCAAAATACAAATAAATGTAACCAATGAACAACAGAGTAATATAACTTTACGACGATCAATCTTGTCAGATAGCCATCCAAGAGGCCATTGAGAGGCAGCTCCAAAACCAATAAAAAGGGTCATAAATAAGGCTGTTTCGGATACGCTCAGTCCTGATTTAATAGCATAAATAGTTCCAACACCGAAGAAGCCAGCTGAAGCAAGACCAGAGACTCCAATTGTGACTAACCCAGATGGTGAAGCCTTCCATAAAGCACTAATTCCAAGTGACTCTTGGATCTCGGTATCGGGAGCTTTGATTTCAGTCAAAAGAATAGGGATTAATGACACAGAAAGCAGAATGGAAGCTAAAAGAAATAGCTGAAAGCCAGATGGATCATCTATAGCAAATAACCCTTGACCTAGAGCAAGACCTCCCCAGACAACTCCCATATGAATAGAGAATATCTGACCTCTGTTTTCATTGGATGAAATTGAGTTGAGCCAGCCTTCAACAATAATCATGATGCCTGCAATGCAAAAACCAGACAAAAATCGAGCAATAAACCAGACTGGCGGCTCTATAAATAATATTTGAATCAGGATTGCTGTTGACGCAATTGAAGCGTAGGCAGCATAAGTTCGAATTTGGCCTGTTTTATTTATCTGTTTTGGCGAAATCATTGAGCTGACAAAGGCGCCGATGAAATAGCCCGACATAACCAAACCTGTTGTCAAAACTGAAAACCCTTCGTAGTCTGCCCTCCAGCTACTCAGAGTTCCCTGGAGTCCGTTTCCTAGACCAATAAAAAGAATGCCTAGAAATAGAGGCCAAATTGTTCGCATGACAACTGTTAACATATTCTCTTACCAGTAGATAGATTTAAAAAAACGCGAATTATAGAGCAATTTGTTGTTCTAATTTATATAAATGCAAAAAAGTTTTTAATGATTGATATTCCTATAAAAAATTGGACTATTTATATTCTAGAATGTGGCGATCAAACCTTGTATTGTGGGATTACTAATAACTTAGAAAATCGATTAAAGCAACACAGAGGTGAAATCCCTGGTGGAGCGAAATATACTAGGACTAGAGTGCCTTTAAAACTTGTGTATCGAGAAAATAGTGAAACCAGAAGTGAAGCTTTGAAAAGAGAAGTGATGATTAAAAAAATGTCTCGAAGCGCAAAGTTAGAGTTAATAAGGACTCACTCTAATTCTGCAGTTGATTTAAATCGTTAAGAACCATTTGGGAATGGGTACTAGGCTTTACAGAAAGATATATTTTCGCAATTCTCCCTTCTGGATCAATGATAAAGGTATTTCTCTTGGCAGTCTTAAAACTGATAAAGTTATTTAGTGAATCGTAGGTCTTAGAAACACTGCCGCCTTCATCTGAAAGCAGTGAAAATGGCAAATTATTTTTTTCAGCAAAACGCCTATGTGACTCTACACTATCTAGACTCACTCCAAAAACAGTCGATCTACTAGCAATAATTCTCTCAACAGCATCTCGAAAATCACAAGCTTGAGTGGTGCATCCTGGTGTGTCATCTTTGGGGTAAAAATATAATATGACCCAACCTCCCTTGTAATCACTGAGATCATGGGAAATATTGTTTTGGTCGTTGAGGATAAAGTTTGGTGCTTGACTCCCAACACTTATAGAAGCATTAATGCTGAAAGAGACACATGCAAGTATTATTGAAACAATAAACTGTTTTGAAAATCGAATCATTTGTAAAAAAATCTTTTTTTAACTGGTTAAGACTTTAAGAACGAGTCAATCGATGAGCGTTCTTTGTTGCTTTGTTTTGCACTAAGGTACCAGTTCACAGCCTTCATAAATTGTTTTTCATCAATATTATTTCTTCTGCAATAAGATATTGTTGATTTTTTTAGCGAATTTTTAGTCATTGATTTTTGCATTCTATAGTTGTTTAAGTTGCTCTGGTTGGCCGGTAGGAGTAACCTTCCAACCAGGGCGGGTACCTCAATAGCCAAACGGAGAGAGATTGGCATAGGTATTCGAGGTTCTTTAAAAATCACACTTTAATAAATCTAAATATTGTTTTAGGTATTAGAGACTCACAAAATGGTTATGTATAATCTAAGCAAAAGCATAGCTAAATAACACTTTGTTTAATTAGCAACTTAAAGGGGTAGTAGCTACCAAAAAAGTCTCTAATAAACTAAAACAATAGTCACATAATATGCTTCTAATTGGCTAGCCAAATGTTTTCTATATGGAGTTTTGATGAAGACTTTATGAAGATTCTTTCTTTTATTTAGTTTTGATTTACAATGCAAGTTTTTTATTATATATAAACACTTAATATGCAAACAATCCTTATAGTAGAAGATGATAAAACCATTGCCGAAAGTATCTGCTTTATTCTTGAAAAAGACTCCTTTAATTGTCAATGGTTTGATAACGGGATAGATGCATTAGAATATCACAAAGATAATGAAGTCGATTTGATTCTTCTCGATGTTGGTCTTCCAGATATGAGTGGGTTTGATTTACTCAGAAAGGTGCGAGAAAAATCAAATATTCCTGTGATCATCATCTCTGCTAGAGATGACGAATCGGATCAAGTTCTTGGGTTAGAGGGCTTGGGTGCAAATGCCTATGTCACAAAACCTTTGAGTCCAAGGCTTGTGGTTGCTCATGTTCGCGCTCAACTCAGAACGGTCAAGTCTGAAGTCAAAAGTGGTGACTCAAAATTCAGTATCAACCATGCTATGCAGAGAGTAGTGTTCCTGAACCAAGAGCTTACTTTAACTCCTGCAGAATACAAAATCCTTTCTCATCTTGTTAAGAATCCAAACAGAGTTCATTCAAGAGAATACCTCATGAGTATTATTTGGGATAGGCCTCATGGCTCAGATATTAAAACTATCAACACCCACATTAAATCAATTCGTAAGCGTCTTCACGAGTTAGATGAAAATAATGAATACATCGAGACTCATCGAGGTATAGGATATAGCCTTATTGAATGAAGCGTTTTAAGCTCAATATTGGTACCAAACTATTTCTTCTTTACTTTATTGTAAGTTCAAGCCTTCTATGGGTTTTTGCTCAAAGGACGACGTTTGAGTCTGCAAAATCAGTAATGGTTGAGGTTTCTAGCCTCATGAGCAAAGTTGCCTCACAAAACAATAAAGATGGGGAGATTGATCTAGAAACTTTTGAAACACTGATTGTTAACTATCTTCGATCTCAGAGAAATACCATTGACAAAAACAGTCCTCAAAAGCTAGAAAATTTAGCGATCTACGTTACTGATAAGGACGGACTTCTGGTTTTAGACTCAAGAGGCCTTACCTTGGGTAAAGATATGCGTCAGATTAATGAGGTTGACTCCGCGCTTAGCGGCGTCACAGATACAACAAATATTATTGTTGAAGAAACTAAAGGTAATAGAAAAGCCAGAGGTGCGGTAATAGAATACTTTCTCAAGTCAAGGTATCTAAACGCCTCTAATCCAATTTATGGTGATAATGGTGAAATTCTGGGGGCAGTAGTTGTTGTAGCGCCGCTCATTGACTTAATGGGTGAGAGTTATCTTTTAAGGTTTATTTTTTATATTTTTGTGATTGCATTGCTGTTTGGATTTCTTGGGAGTTATCGTATATCAAGAAATATAAATAGGATTCAAAAATACACCTCAAACCTTTTTAGAGGTGAAGATGTGTTGATGCCTGACCTTAACAATCAATTTAACAAGCTCGCCAAAACTATAAGGGATGCAAGGGCTGATGTTGAGCTTAAGGATGATGTCGAGCAGTATATTGATACACTTGCGCACGAATTAAGAACGCCAATCACAGGAATTCAGCTTACTGCTGAAAACCTACTAGGTCCGATGACAGACAAACAAAGAAAAAGATTTGTTGAAAATATCCTTGAATCGAATAAGCATATGGACCTTCTTGTAAACAGATTATTAGATCTATCAAGGATTGAAAGACGAGAGGCTTTGAAAAATGTAGAGACCATAAATATTAAGGAAATTGTTAATAAAGTCTTAAACGCCCCAAGTCGAGAAAAGATGGTCTCTGACAAAGACATAAAAATCGATATCCAAATTAATTCTAATGCTTCTCTGAAAGCTGAAAAAATTCTTCTCGAGCAAGCTATCGGAAATATACTCAATAATGCCCTAGACTTTAGCCCTACTAATGGAACTGTTACAATAAAAGCGTCTCAAACGAATGCTGCCATTTCAATCATTTTTTTGGATGATGGCCCAGGAATACCTCCTCAAGTTATCAATAAATTATTTACCAGATTCTTTTCTGTCTCTAGGCCAGATACTGGTGTTAGAGGTAATGGTCTAGGATTAAGATTTGTTCGTAAAATAATGAAACTTCATGGAGGTGAGGTGAGCCTTCAAAACCGCTTTATACAGAAAGGAGCTGAGGCAAAGCTTAGGTTTCCACTAAACCTAAAATAACCAATAATAATCAAACCATTTCTCGATGAATAAATTGCAGTTAAAAATAGTATTTTCTAGTTATAGACAAATGTTTTTAATATGGTATTATTCGCGGGTTTTGTAATGAATTTTAAAATCTAATATGAAAATAATCATCCCAGTTAAGAGAGTTCTTGACCCATACACTCAAGCGAGAGTCAATAAACAAACTCAACAAGTCGACCTAACCAATGCCAAAATGGCGATGAACCCATTTTGTGAAATTGCAGTTGAGGAGGCTTTGACTCTAAAAGAGAGTGGTTCAGCATCAGAAACAATTGCCGTCAGCATTGGAACTGACAAAACAGTCGACACACTTAGAACTGCATTGGCAATGGGTGTTGATCGAGCAATATTTATCAAAACTGACTCCGAACTCGACCTTCAGCCACTTCATGTTGCCAAGATTCTAGCTAATATCATTAAGCGTGAAGAAGCAGAGCTTGTCATAATGGGTAAGCAGGCTGTTGATAATGACAATAATCAAACTGGTCAAATGTTATCAGGCTTAATCGATTATTCACTAGGCACGTTTATTTCAAAATTTGACTTGAGTTCTGACGCAAGCAGCGTTGAGGTTTGTCGTGAAATTGATTCGGGTATTGAAACGAGAAAACTTAACCTTCCTGCCATCGTTACTGTTGACCTCAGACTCAACGAACCAAGGTATGCTTCCCTTCCAAATATCATGAAGGCCAGATCTAAACCTATGGAAACTCTTGAATTGTCAAGTCTTGGAATAGATACAGCTCCTCGAATTAAAGTTGTAAGCGTTGAGGAGTCTGGTACTAAAGACAGAGCTTCAAAGCAGATTAGTTCTGCTGAAGAGTTATTTACAGAATTAAATCAAATGGGAGTTCTTTAATGTCAGCACTCATATTAATCGAGCTTAACGGCTCAGAAGTTAGCGCAAATAGTAGAGCTGCGATTACAGCGGCTAGTCAACTCTCAGACAGTATAGATGCATTAGTTCTTACAAGTGACGCTTCAAATTCTTCTTCTGTTGCAGCACTTGCTGGAGTCAATACAGTCAAAATGATTGTGGATGACTCTCTTGAAAATGCTAATGTTGAAGTAGCTAGTAAACTCATTGCTGATGTAATGAGTGACTATAGCTACTTAATCTCAGGTTCATCAACATTCAGCAAGAATATTTTGCCACGTGTAGGCGCTCTTTTAGATGTTCAGCCTATCTCTGATGTTTGCGAAATTAAGTCAAACAACACGTTTGTTCGTCCCCTTTATGCTGGAAACGTCATGGCGACAGTTGAAACTTCTGATGAAACCATTGTCATGACCGTCAGAGCGACTGCTTTTGAACACTCTGGAGATGGTGGATCGGCATCAGTTGAGACTCTTTCAGTGACAATGCCAATCTCTAATTCTGAGTTTATCTCACTTCAAGAGTCGGAGTCTGAGCGTCCAGAACTAACCACTGCAGATCGAATTGTCTCTGGTGGAAGAGGCCTTGGGTCAAAAGAAAACTTTGCTTTGATTGAACAATTAGCTGACAAACTAGATGCGGCAATTGGAGCCTCGAGAGCAGCAGTTGATGCTGGCTTCATCTCGAATGACTACCAGGTTGGTCAAACGGGTAAAGTAGTGGCTCCAAAACTCTACCTTGCAGTAGGCATATCTGGCGCTATTCAACATCTTGCAGGCATGAAAGACTCTCAAGTCATTGTGGTCATCAATAATGATCCTGATGCACCAATGTCTAGAATGGCTGATTTGGTTTGGCAAGTTGATTTATTTGATGCTCTTAATGAACTGAACGCCTATCAGGTATAAAATAGTATTTAATGGAAAGAGAATCGATTGAATATGATGTAGTGATAGTTGGAGGTGGGCCCTCTGGTCTTGCTTCCGCTTGTAAACTCAAACAGCTCAATCCTAATCTTTCGGTATGTCTTCTAGAAAAAGGCTCTGAGATTGGCTCTCACATTCTCTCAGGTGCAGTCTTTGAACCTAAGACACTTTTTGATCTTTTTCCTGAAGATGCAAAAGACTGCCCTACTCTCAAAACGCCTGTCGCTAAAGATGAACTTTTCTGGCTAACAGGAGAGAATAAAAGCATTAAAGTCCCCTCTTGGCTCATGCCGAAGAGCCTTCATAACAAGGGAAACTATATTATTTCATTGGGTGAGCTTTGCCAATGGATTGCTGAAAAGGCGATGGAACTCGGTGTCGATATTTTTCCAGGATTCCCAGCCCAAGGCTACTTAAAAGATGAAAGTGGTCGAGTTATTGGAATATCAACGGGTGATATGGGAATTGATAAAGAGGGCAATCAAAAAGGAACCTATACGCCTGGAATGGACATTCTGGCTAAGCAAACGATCTTTGCTGAAGGAGCTAGAGGTCATCTAGGCAAACAACTAATAAAAGAATTTAATCTCGATGAGGGAAAGACGCCCCAACATTTTGCCATAGGTTTCAAAGAGATCTGGGAAGTAGAGAATGATAATCATAGCCCTGGAGATGTTGTTCATACCATGGGCTGGCCTCTTAATGAAGGCACAACTGGTGGAGGCTTTCTCTACCATTTTGACAATAATAGAGTTGCAGTAGGCTTGATTGTGGATCTGAACTATACAAACCCAAGTCATAGCCCGTTCCAAGAATTTCAACAATTTAAGAAGCATCCAAAAATTTCACAGTTTTTAGATTCAGGAAAGCGTGTTTCATATGGCGCCAGAGCTATTACTAAAGGCGGCATTAATTCACTAGTTAAAATGGATTTCAATGGTGGAATGATTGTTGGTTGCGATGCTGGAACACTAAATCCAAGCAAGATTAAAGGAAGTCATTGCGCTCTTCAGTCAGGGATTCTTGCTGCAGAATATATACATAAGATTCTTAACGAAGAAATTTGTGACTTTGATGATTTATTTAAAGGCAGTTCTCTTTATCAGGAGCTCTACAAGTCAAGAAACTTCAGCGCTGCAATGCACAAATTTGGTTTTTATTTAGGTGCTGCATACAACTTCGTTGAATCTAATATTTTTAGAAATTCATTGCCTTTTACTATCAAAGATGAACAAAGGGATTGCGACTCTTTGAATCTCAACAATCCGCTGTATGCGAAAGAATACCCTGCACCTGACAATGTTCTCAGTTTTGATATTACCTCATCCCTGTTCCTTTCAGGAACAAATCATGAAGAGGACCAGCCTGTTCATTTGAAGTTGACTGATCCCTCAATACCCTTAACAAGAAACAAAGAGCTCTTTGATGAGCCCGCCCAGAGATATTGCCCTGCTGGGGTTTATGAAATTATTGATAAAGAAGGTGAAGACTATTTTCAAATTAACGCTCAAAACTGTCTTCACTGCAAGACTTGTGATATCAAAGACCCGTCACAAAATATTAACTGGACACCGCCTGAGGGTGGAGGTGGGCCAAACTACATTGGCATGTAAGCCTATCTAACCTGGTTCACTGTTACAACAACTGTATTAACAATCTCATCTACGCTGCAACCTCTAGATAAGTCATTTACTGGCTTAGATAGTCCCTGAAGAATTGGACCAATAGCTCTAGCACTAGAGAAGCGCTGTACAAGCTTGTATCCAATGTTGCCTGCATCAAGATTAGGAAATACAAAGACGTTTGCGGGTGGTGAAAAAGAGGCCTCAGGATCTTTAATCTTTAGGACTCCAGAATCAAGCGCAGCGTCTAGCTGTACGTTTCCAATCACCTGAGCATTTGGAAGTCTAGACTTAACAATCTCAGTTGCCTCTCGTACTTTATCAACTTCTCCATGTTTAGCGCTTTGATTAGTAGAAAAAGAGAGCATAGCAAGCTTAGGGTCATCTGTTAGAAAAGATTGAGCAGTCTGATACGCGCTAAAGGCAATCTCAGCAAGCTCGTCAGAGCTTGGACTAATATTCATAGCACAATCCGTAAAAATCAAGTTTTCACCATACCTTTTGTGATGTTCATCAAATACCATCAAAAATAAACTCGAAACAAGGCTACTATGCTCTGAAACACCCACAATTCTGAGTGCGCTACTTAATACATCCTGGCTAGGAGTAATTGCACCGGTCACAACGCCATCTACTTCCCCTCTTTGCAATGCAATCATAGCGCAGACACTTGGACTTGATAACATTTCTAATGCCGACTCAAGAGTAACACCCTTATGTTTTCTGAGTTCAAATAATGTTTGAGCATACTCAAGCCTTAAATCTTCGTTTTTTAGGTTGATTGCATCAACACCCAAAGAAGATGCAACATCTTCATCAAAAACAACAATTTGAGCTAATTTTTGACTTGAAACTAAACGAGCTGCCTCTACGACTCTCGAGTCGGTCGACTCAGGCAACAAGATTCGAGATTTTTTTGTTTTAGCTTTGTTGACTAATTCTTCAAGTAATGCCATAAACATGCCTCTTTTTCGATAAAGATAGTTTACCCGAAAATGTAAATTCTTTGATATGTTGAATATGAACTAGATTCTAAATTTACGCCCTAGCGTATTGACTGGCAATTTTAAGTCTTTGGATCTTTCCAGAAGGCCCTTTCGGTAAAGGCTCATCAACAAAAATGATTTGTCTGGGTGTCTTGTATTCACCTAGATCTGCTTTACACAAATTTAAAAGCTCTTCTTCATTGGCAACAAGATTATCCTTCAAATACACGCAGGCTGATATTTCCTCACCATAATTTTCATCTTCAATTCCAAAAGTACACGCCTCTAAAACTGCATTATGCTTATAAAGAGTATCATCTATTTCTCTAGGTGATATGTTCTCACCGCCCTTAATAATGAGCTCTTTCTTTCTACCTGTAATAAAAAAGAAGCCGTCTTCATCTTCAACGCCGAGGTCACCTGTTAAAAAATAACCATCCTCATTGAAAGCGCCAGCTGTAGCTTCCTCGTTTTTAAAATACTCTAAGAGGACATTGTCACCTTTGATTACCAGTTCACCGGGAGTTCCAGCAGGTGAATAATTTCCATGATCATCAATGATTCTTACTTCATTTCCATAAGCCTTTCCAGCAGAGCCATGCTTGCCACCTCTCGTAGGATTAGACAATATCTGGGCTGCTGTTTCAGTGAGACCCATTGTTTCAACAACCTTCACATTAAAGGTTTTTTCAAACTTTTTATGAACCTCTGGAGATAGAGGTGCTGAGGCTGATCGACCAAAGCGAAGATTTTCTAAATTCAACGATTTAACATCAAAATCATCATTCAATAGGTAATTGATGATGGTTGGCACCACACTAAACCAAGTGCACTGATACTGTTCCAAAATTTGCCAAAAATTACTCACACTAAATTTTCCAACAGTGACAACGCAGCTATTACTCACTAGAGCGCTAGCAATCGAAACCATTTCAGCGTTTATATGGTATAAAGGCAGAACACAAAAAGAGATATCTGTTGATACAACCTCATGCGCTAATGCGGTATTTCTGCCTCCAGCAAGTACATTTCTATGCGACAAAAGAGCACCCTTAGGAACACCAGTTGTTCCAGAAGTGTAAATTAGAACTGCTGGCGTATTGGGCTGAGTTACTGATAAAGTTGAGTTGAGAGTGTTAGTCTCAGAAATGCTAAGACTTTCAATCCCGCTGTATTCGACAACTTTTGTATTTGATGTGCTCAGAATATCTTCAAACTTTTTTCGATAGAAATCTGACGAAAAGATAAGCTTGCATTCTGAATGATCAATCGTGTATTTGATTTGTTTTGAGCCAGCTAAAACGTTTAAAGGCACAATGACAATACCATGATACATAGCCCCAATAAACAATAAGACAGAGGCATAACCATTGTCGAGCATAAAGCCAACTTTGTCATTTGCCTTAATATTGTTCTCTTCAAAATAAGACCCTAGATTCAAAATATCTTTTTGTAATTGACTATAGCTAACATGAAGGTCTAAGTCTGCATCAATCAGATAATTTTTGTTAGGTGTTTCCTCTGCAAACTGATCAACCAACTCAGTCACTGTTGAGCGCTCAAGAGAATATTTTTTCCAATAACTAGAAAAAATATCTTTTTCTGATGGCTCATTTGCCTCAATGGTATTGACAATTTTGGTTGCATTTAAGTAGTGTTTATAATTCAAGTTTTCACCGGTAACATTGTTACCCCAGGTTCCACAACCCATCGACAATGAGAATGGAAGCCCATTATCAAAATTACCTCCAGTTGCGAAGCAGTGGGCCTGATTGACAATGATTCTGCAAACTGGGAGCTCCATACCAAGCTTTAAGATATTGTCTTCGTTTTGACTGTGTATTCCGCAAGAGTGTCCTTTGCCCTGATTATTTAAAATAGAGGTTGCAATACTAACAGCATGATCAAAGTTTGTTGCTCTATAGACTGTCAATACTGGGGAAAGCTTTTCCATAGAAAATGGACATTCTGGGCCAATATCTTGCTCCTCAACCATCAAGAATTTTGAGCTTAAATGTTGACTGCTTAGTTCAGCAATAGAGGCAATCTCACTAGATTTTTTTGCGATGACATCGCGTTGAATAACTCCTTTTTCATTCCACATAGTTCTCTGAAGTTTAAGCTTCTCATCATTATTTAATAGAGAGCCACCCTCTTTCACCAGAAAGTCAATCATAGAATCGTAGACTCCTTCATGAACAATGATGCTGTTCTCTGATGAGCAGCTTGTTGCGTTATCAAAGGTCTTAGAGGTCATAATTTTGTGAGAGGCGTCTTTAAGATCTGCACTTTCATCAATAATTGAGGGAACATTGCCAACTCCTACCCCAAGAGTTGGCGTTCCACTTTGGAGAGCTCGTTGTATATTGTTTTGAGAGCCAGTAGCTACAATGAGATCAACTAAATTCGATAGTTCATTAGTGTCCTCTTTGCTAATCGGTTCAGGCAAAGATTGGACAATGTTTTTTGGTGCACCAATTCGCACCAATGCAATTTGGATTAATTCTACAACTCTTGAGCAAACCTTAGCGCCTTTAGGGGATGGAGCTAGAATGATTGCATTCCTGCACTTTAATGCATTAATAACTTTGTTTAAAGGTGTTGCAATGGGGTTTGTTGAGGGAACAATAGCACCAATAACCCCCACAGGTCTGGCAATTTCAATAAGTCCTTTTTTTAAGTTTTCATCAATAATACCGACGGTTTTGATATCTTTTAAATCTCTTAAAAGTCCAATAGTCTTGCGCCTATTCTTTCGTTTTTTATCTTCTATATTTCCAAGGCCAGTTTGATTCACTGCCATCTCGGAGAGTTCTTGATTATTCTCAGGCTGAATAACCTCCCAGGCGACCGCTAAAATTAATTCGTCGACCTGCTCTTGGGAGTAATTATTAATGCTTTTTTGAGCTTCTCGCGCATCCAAGACGAGCTGTTCAATTAATGTGTTTTGTTGGGTAGTCATTTTGAATCTATTAAAGAGAAAAAACTAGGGAGTTTAAAACACTCCCTAGCTATATTTATTTTCAAAAAATTTTACTTTATTGAAGACCAGCTAAAAGACCAGTTAAGTAAGCTTGTCTTTCATTCCACATGCTTACTACCTCATCTCTTGTCATAATTCTTGCTGGTGAGTTAGTCGCTTTCATCTTACCGACCGTCTTCTTTTCACCAAACATATCAGGCACCTTACTGGCTAGATAGTCTATAACATCCTGAGGTGTTCCAGCTGGAACCATCAATCCACGGAAGTTAACACTCGAATCATCTACATCAACACCGCTCTCCATTAACGTAGGAACGTCAGGAAGATATTCGTGTCTTGTAAGGTCAGCAACAGCTAAAATCTTAAGATCTGCAGCACTTCTTGCTGAGTCAGAAAGGTTATTAAATCCAGCAACTGTCTCGCCAGCTTTAACCATTCTAAGTGCATCTACACCACCTGAAGCAGGGATGTAAGTTAGATTCTTACCTGATGCCTTTGCAAACTGCAAGAAAGCAATGTGGTGACCCACAAATTTTCCAGCACCACTGATTGTTACAGCGCCAGGATTTGCTTCTGCGTGAGCAAGCAATTCACCCACTGTATTAAATGGGCTGTCTTTTCCAACAATTAACACAGCCGGATCAGCACCCCAGTTACCTAGCGGCTCAAGGTTATTGATATTGTATTTTGTATCAAACACAATAGACTGAGCAATAAAGTGAGGTACGTTATAAGCACCTAACATATACCCATCTTGTGAAGCTTCACTTGCAAACCAATTCCAACCCTTTCTTCCGCCAGCGCCTGGCTTATTAAGGATATAGATAGGTTGACCAATAAGCCCTTCTTTACCAGATGCAAGCGTTGCGATCCTAGCTTGGAAGTCTGTCGCTCCTCCTGGTCCATAAGCTACCATGACGCCAATTGGCTTATCAGGGTAGTCAGCCTGAGCTGGCATTAACATCAAAGATGCGATTGCCAGTAAGGCTACTTTTGTAATATTAACAATTTTCATTACTTCTCCTTTTTTATTAAAACAAACCTTCTGGTGTGCGAACCTTTAAAAGTAGTGTAAACAACGCATACAGTGTGAGAGAGAACACAATGGTGACACCCAGTTTAATGAGTAACACACGCCAAAAGTCTTTTGGTTCTGTAGGCTTGCTGTAATACATCACAAGCGTAAAGAACACGATCATAGAGGCCAAATAAAAGCCTAATATTTTGAGTGACAAGATAAATGCCGTTGCAATAGCAATACCTGGCATCAAATCTTTGAAATTAGTTGATTTATCTGCTTCACCCTTTTCAAACCAGAGCATTAAAGAGAGTACAGCAATCGTTCCTGAGATGAGCCTTGGAAACAAGTAATCTTCATTGTTTCCCAATATAAAAGAGGCATAAATCAAAAATGCACTGAAAAGTGTAATAAGAACTGTTGAAATTTTAAATGGTTTATTCATAATTCTATTTAGATTTTCGACTCGAATAAATGCCATAAGCTATTGAGATCAGACATAGAGTGATTAAAACGATATTGATTGTGCCAGATGTAAAGTGCTGGAAAGAGCTACCTTTTGCATTTCCAATCATGTTACCTAGTAGGAATTTTTCTTCGGTCATTGTTCCCAAAATTAGGCCAAGAACTACAGGAACTGGACTGAAGCCGGCTTTACTTCCAAAGTACATCAAAGTGCCTAATACAAACATGATAAGCACATCAGAATAATCATTTTGTATACTGTAAGTTCCAAACACAGCTAACAGCAATATGCCAACCGCCATATAGTTATCTGGCACCTTCATAATCCATTTACTATGACGACTAAGAAAGAGTCCAATTATTAACATTAAAATTTGAGCAATAATCAAGGAGTCAATAAAAGTCCAGACAACCTCGGTGTTCTTTGTAAAGATATCGTGTCCAGGAAAGATTCCGTGAATCAACAAGCCGCCAAGCAGCACTGCAGCTGTTGGGCTTCCTGGAATACTCAAGGTCAAAAGAGGAATTAATGATGGGCCAACCATCGAGTTGTTGGCACTCTCTGCAGCAATAATTGCCTCAGGTTCACCGTTGCCATAGTTTGATCTATTAGAGCTCACTTTTTTTGATTGATCATAGGCAACAATTCCCGCAATTTGACCCCCTGCTCCTGGAATAATTCCTATAACTGAGCCAATCACTGAACCGATTGATAACGCCTTAATTTTTCTAGAAACCAATCTAAATGATTGAACTAACGTTGAATCACCAGTTGCTGAGAAAACCTCATTTTTACGGCCATAATAATTCTCTAATAGGTTCCAAACTTGAGGCATCGCAAACAAGCCGATCAGTCCAACAACAATATGAACTCCACCTTCCAAGTGATCTGTAAAGACAAATCGCTCCATAGCGCTTGTTGGATGCTCGCCTATAGTCGCTAGCATGAGTCCAAATAAGCCAGACATCAGTCCTTTGATGACTGACTTTGCATCTAAAGTTGCAATGATGGTAATACCTAAGATAGCAACCCAGAACAACTCTGTTGACATAAACTTAAGCGACAATGCAGCAAGAGGAGGTGTAAAAAATATAAGTATAAAGACGCCAAAAATACCGCCAACAAAAGAGCTCATAAAGCAATAATGAAGCGCATCTTTGGCCTTGCCACTCTGGGCCATTTTATGGCCATCCATAGCCGTTGCAATATTGGCAGGAGCACCCGGTACATTAACAAGGATTGCGCTGATTGCACCTCCTGCAACAGTTGCCGTATACATAGCCCCAAGAAGTATCAAACCGCTTTCAGGCTTCATATGAAAAGTAAAAGGGATGAGTAGCGCTACAGACATTGTAGGGCTTAGCCCTGGTAGCGCTCCCAAAATAATACCTGCAAAAGTACCGCCAACTAGAAGAGCGATATGATAAACAGTGAATACATTATCAAAATAATTTAAGAATTCCATCGTGTCCCTCAATAACACATATTAATTCATATATATGAATATAAAAACTCATATACATGAGTAAAGCATGCTACACTTACCATATTTAATTGTCAATAAAAAAAATTAACTACTCAGAAAAAATAACAGAATTGAGAATACGTATTACTGATGAAATCAACGTAAACCTGATAAAAAAATATTTAAAATAAACATCAAAAAAAACATTGCTAAAGAATAATGTCACAAAAACTCTATCAAAAAGTAATCGACTTTATCAACAATCAAATTAATAGTGGTGATCTCATTATTGGTGACTTGATTCCATCTGAATCTCAGCTCTCAAAAAAACTTAATGTGAGTATTGGAACCGTAAGAAAAGCGATTGATAAGTTAGAGAATAGCAAGGTACTTTATAGGCACCATGGCAAAGGAACTTACATTTCTGACCATGGATTTGACAATAGTATCTTTAATTTCTTTAGTTATGGAAAACAAGACGGCTCATCTATTCGTATTTATAAAACAACTCCAGTAAGAGCTAAAGAGAAGGCCTCTGCAGAAATTGCATTCCAACTAGGAATTAATCAAGGAGATGATATTATATATCTTGAAAGGCTTGGATACATTGACAAAAAAAGCCCCATTATTATTGAAAAGTCTTGGTGGGTGGCCGGTGTCGTAGAGGGCTTACAGGACTCATCAATACATATTCCTGATCTATTATATGCTGTCATTCTGAAACAGTTTGATACCCAGATCATATCATCACAAGAGGTTTTAACGGCTGGAATCTCAGATGATGAAATTGCTGAAACGCTTCATATCAATAAGGGCGATCCTGTCGTTATCTTGAATCGCCACTCTTATGCTAAAGACAAAGGCCTGGTTGAGTTTAGAATTACAACAGGAAGAGCCGATATGTTTAGCTATACAACCACCATTGGAAATCCTGACGCCTAAGCTAGATTTGTTTTGCCTTCATTAATTTAAGAGGTTAAACTTAGCGCATATGGATACTGACTTTAGACAGGAACGTGAAGATCTCGCCGTTGCCTTTAGGTGGACTGCAAGACTCAATATGCATGAGGCTGTGGCCAATCACTTCAGTCTAGCTGTCAACAAGAGCGGGTCACAGTTTTTACTAAACCCAATTGGAATGCATTTCTCAGAAGTGTCAGCAAGTGACTTAATATTGATTGATGCTAATAATAAAAGCACTATGAATCAGCCCAACGCACCTGATCCAACGGCTTGGGCCATTCATAGCTCTTTGCATCGAAACAATCCTCAAGCGCGCTGTATTCTGCATGCACATCCAAAGTATGCGACCATCTTGTCGTCTTTAGTTGACAAAGAAATGAAACCTATTGATCAAAACACAATGCGTTTTTATGGCAGAGTCTCGATTGATAGAGACTTCAGCGGAATGGGACTAGGCAAGGAGGCTGAACGATTAAGCACCCTTCTAGGTGAAAATCCAGTCCTTTTAATGGGAAATCATGGCGTTTTGACTGCTGCTAAGACGGTTGCGAGCGCTTTTGATGAATTATATTACTTTGAAAAATCTTGCCAAACCCTTATTGAGGCCTACCAAACGGGTCAAAAGCTTCATCTAGTTAGTCACAAGGTTGCCAAGAAAACTGCACAACAATGGCAGGATTATGATGCGTCTGAACTGCATTTTGATGCACTCAAAAGAATTTTAGATAAAGAAGAGCCCGATTACAAAAATTAGATTAATTTAAGGAGAAATCATGCCAAAACTTGACATTGATTATGTGAGATCTCAGTTTCCAGCTTTTAATGATCCATTGAGCGCCAAATGGTCCTTTTTTGAAAACGCTGGCGGAAGCTATGTTCCATCTAATGTGATTGAGCGGTTAAATCATTTTATGACTTCTACTAAAGTTCAGCCTTATGCAGAGTTTGATACTTCGGCTATTGCTGGTGAAAATATGGATAAAGCGACCAATTACTTTGCTGAGATGATAAACGCTGGAAGTGATGAAATCATTATTGGCGGATCTACAACTATGAATATGTATGTGTTATCTAACGCAATAAGAAGCCTTTTAAACCCTGGTGATGAAGTAATTGTCACTAATCAGGACCATGAAGCAAATGTAGGCGCCTGGAGAAGGCTTGCTGACCACGGAATGATTATCAAAGAATGGCAAATCAATAATGATACTGCTGAACTTGAAATAGATGACTTAAAATTACTCTTGTCTGAAAAAACAAGAATTGTTGCTGTTACTCACTGCTCAAATATTGTTGGCTCTTTCAATGACCTAAAATCGATTGCAGAGCTGGCCCATCAATACGATGCATACATTGTTGGCGATGGCGTCTCATATGCGCCCCATGGGTTCCCCGATGTAAAGGGCCTAGACGTTGATTTTTATGCTTTTAGTCTTTATAAGACCTATGGGCCTCATTTAGGTCTTTTGTATGGAAAAAAAGAGATTCTTGATCAGCTACCCAATCAAAATCATGAATTTTTAGAGGGTGATGTCCCCTACACTCTTAATCCGGGAGGTCCGAATCATGAGGAGCTCTCATGCTTAGTTGGAGTTTATGAATACTTTATGAACCTCTTTGAGCACCACTATCCTGGTGAAAATCTATCTATTAGAGAGAAAATTCATAAGGTAAATGAGTTAATTGCAGAGCATGAAAAGGAGATTGCAAATCCACTCCTTGATTACTTGAGTAATAGAAGCGACATAAGACTCATTGGTAAAAAGATAATCACTGACAAAGACCGAGCACCAACAATTGCTTTTACTATGAATAACAAGTCCTCTAAAGAGTTAAGCAGTGAGCTAGTCAAGCATGGAATTGCTACAAGGAATGATAATTTCTATGCCTGGAGATGTTTAATGGCTTTAGGTATAGATGTGGATGATGGCGTTGTAAGAACCAGTATGGTTCACTACAATAATCATGAAGATGTTAATAAACTAATTAATGTTTTAAAACAGATTTAGGATGCAAAACCTTCCTTAAAGAATAAGGAAGGCTAATTAAAATTGATTAACTCTTTTCAGAGATATCCAATTGATCCCTATAAAAATAATGAATATAGGCAGCTAAAACTCCAAGAGTTATTGCCAAGAAAACACCAGAAAAACTAAGTGCAATGTGCGTAATGATAGCTCCTATCATGGTAAAAACAAGAAGTGTTGCTCCAAAAACTTGTTTATTTGGAAGCCATATCAATGCAATTGCAGTTACTTCAATTAGTCCTGTTACATACCTGAACCATTGCCCCCATCCGATTTGCTCATATATCCCAACCATTTGTTCAGCACCTATTAGTTTAAAAGCGCCTGCACTTAAAAAGGCTAACGATAAAAGAATTTTTACAAGTGGAATTACATATTTATTTAGTTTGATCATATTGACTCCATTTTTTATAACAACAGCTCTCTGAAAGAAAGCTGTTTTATTACTGATTGATTTCTTTACTCAGACTCTGAGTTGTCAAACATTGACTCTTTATCCATATCTGTTTTTGCCGCATACTCTTCCTCAGTTAACATATGCCATCCCACACAATCTCCAGTAGGCGACCTTCCGCATCCACACGTTCCATTTTCATTTCTAACATTTGTCATAACGTTTTCCTTTAAATATAAAAAATTAATGCCAGATTTTGACCTCAGCTCTGGCGACTGATTTATTAACGCCTCTGCAGATTAATAGCGTCTAGTCATTGAAAAAAAATTATAATCATTTATAATTTGCAATAATTAACATATTTTCCAAAATACTATTACATAATATGAAACAATACTCTTTGATCGAATTAGAAACCTATCAGGCTGTAGTTGAAGCTGGTAGCTTCAATCTAGCTGCTGATAGACTAAGCACAAGTGCTGCAACTGTCAGTCGTCGTATCAATTCTCTAGAGTCAGCCTTAGGTGTTAGATTGCTTAACCGGACCACTAGAAATATTAATCTGACAGAGGCTGGTGAACAATACCTTGATGATGTTAAAAACATCTTAACAAGTGTAGAGTGCTCAGAAGAAAGAATTAGGGAGGGTAAAACAGAAGCTAGGGGTGAGTTACGAATTGTGGCTCCACTTAGTTTTGGTTTAAAGCACTTATCCCCAATACTCCCCTCATTTATGAAGAGTCATCCTAATATAAACATCAACTTAAAACTAGAAGATAGTCAGACTGATCTTCAAGCCGAAGGAATAGATATAGCACTTAGAATTGGTCACAACATCAAAGATTCATCCCTTATTGCAACTCCCTTATGCTCAATTCCCATTGCTATTTGTACCTCTCCAGACTATATCAATAAATATGGCGAACCTAAATCAATAAATGATATCCAAAAGTACAATTTCCTTGGATATAGCTTAGCAACCAATAACCTTTATACTCGACTAGGTTTAAATTCTGAACCTCAAATTGGTTTCGTAGCAAATAATGGCGACGTTCTAAGGGAGGCTGCAATTAATGGTTTTGGCATTACTGCATTACCATTATTTTTGATTGAAGATGATTTAAAAAGTGGAGAATTAGTATCTATATTTGATGAACATGAAATTGAACCTGAGACGCTATATGTGGTTAGATTATCTCGAAGATTTACCCCGACAAAGGTCGATGTGATGGTTGAATATTTAAGAGATAACTTTAAAAATTAAGGCAACCTAAAAGCTAAACTTCTTTATATAAGGTTGGAAACATTTTTCCTGACAAATCGTCTCCATTTCGATATCCATTTGACTCCATTATGGTTCTTTCAGCTTGAGCCCAATTGCCTCGATATACTATTCTAGAGCCTTCTTTAGCCATTCTTAGTGTGTATCTGTGTATGTCTGTCTTTGGCACTGATTGACTCAAACTACCATGGAGCGTACGAATGTCAAAAAAGACGCAATCACCGATTTCTAAGTCCCAATGAAGAAACTCATAGTCATCCTTATTATCAATAATGTTAGGGGTAATGTCATAACTTTTTCCGTTGACTATTCCAGCCTTGCCATCGTCAGGATGTCCTTCTTGAAAACGCGTTCGAATAAACAGTTTATTCCAAAGATGAGAGCCCTTAATCCATGCAATAGCCTCTTCCTTGGGGACTGGTTCAAGCGGAAGCCAAAGAACACACATCGTACCCTCAAAGTCGAAGTAAGAAATGTCATGATGAAATGGAGCTCCTGATTTAGATCCTGCCTCTCTAAGAAACCAATTATCCATTACAAGATTAATCTGTTTGGCACCCAATAGCTCTGAAGCTATTTGTCCCGTAGGTGAATTAAATACAAAGTCTTCAAACTCATCAAAATGATTCCAGGTCCAGAAATCTTCATAATAGCCTGGAGAATCATCTTCTTTTGTGTGCCTTACAAAGCGTGGGCTGGGATCTTTAATATCTTCAGAGATACCCTCTTTAAGCTTTTCAATCCACTCTGTATCGAACTTGCCTTTAATTAAGACAGCACCATCTTTTTTATACTGATCAATTTGATCAATATTAAGCAGTTTACTCATGCAAATTTCTTAGCTTAGATAGCGCAGCTCATGTCGTTTCCACAGCATATTGGTGATTTGATTTTGCCGTGTCCATTTGGACATTTTGATATTTGAACCGAACTCCCATCATCAAGCTTAAGTGAGTCATCGACCAAAGGCTCGTCACACTTAGCACAAGTTGCATTTACAGACATTCCACAATTATCACATTCGTATGTTGCCATCGCACTCTCCATATTAATTTAATAAACATATAGTATCAGAATCATATGAAAAATTGACTAAAGAATTGTTATTTTTTATGATTAATATTTTACAAACGTATATCATTATATGAGATATGAAGAATACATTCTTAGTTCTAATTTTTACTCTTTGTTTGGCCTCAATATCGCATGCTGGAGGCGATGACAGAGACCAACAACTACCTCTAAATTCTCTTAATGCAGAGCAAAATATTGATGAAGATGGGGTTCCACGTTTTTTACAGGAGAATGACGAAATCATCCAAGATGAAAAAATTCAACAAGGCCAAAAAGAAATAGAGGAGCTTATTCAAACAAAACTTATTAACCAAGAAAGCATAGACTCTTCTTCTGAATTAGAGTCAGATAAGGATGCGTCCTCAAATGGCAAGGTACAAACATTCATAGAGCGTTATATCAAATCAGACCAAGGGATACTCATCATGCTTATCCTCTTTGTGGTTTCACTGATATTAATTTTTAATTTTTTTGTTCGAGAAAAGTAGTCAATCCTCTTTTGAATAGTGGAGCGCAATCTTGGCCGCTAAATCTGCGTTATTTTGAATTAATTTAATGTTTGCATCTAAACTCTTACCTTGAGTAATGTCGTTCACCTTAGAGAGTAAGTATGGCGTTATCTTCTTTCCAGTAATGTTGTTGTTATCAGCTTCAATGATAGCCTGATTGATTGCCTCATTCATGATGCTAGTATCTAACTCAAATGCAACAGGAATTGGGTTTGTCACAAGGACGCCACCATCAATAGACAAATTCCATTTGGTTTTTAGTATCTCAGCAATCTCTTGAGCTGAGTCAATCTTATAGTCCACATCAAAACCAGACTCAGATGAGTAAAAGGCTGGAAGCTCTGAGGTTTTGTAACCTATCACCGGGACGCCTTTCGTTTCAAGGTACTCCAGTGTAAGACCTATATCCAAGATTGCCTTGGCGCCAGCGCAGACAACACAGACATTAGTATTTGCTAGCTCCTCCAGATCAGCCGAAATATCCATAGTATTTTCTGCGCCTCTATGCACTCCACCGATACCGCCAGTTGCAAAAACTGCAATCCTAGCTAGATCAGCAATAATCATGGTCGAGGCAACCGTAGTAGACCCTGAAAGCTTCTGGGATACAGTAATAGGAAGATCTCTCCTAGACACTTTTTTAACTTCATCGTTGGTCGCTAAAAACTCAATCTCGTCATTTGTTAGTCCTACCTTTAGTTGCCCATTGATAATGGCAATAGTCGCTGGAATAGCTTTATTTGAGCGCACTGTTTCCTCAACCATTAGGGCAGTTTCAACGTTTTTAGGGTAAGGCATTCCATGAGAGATAATGGTCGACTCAAGTGCGACAACTGGCTCATTATTTTTTATTGCATTTTCTACATCAGGATGAATATCTAAATAGTCACTTAATTTCATAATCCCTCTGTTCCTTTAATAATAATTGAATTCGCTCTTCTGATAAGTCATCGCTAATTGTGTTTACGCTTCTAAGTGCAATGACTGCTGCCGCTGAGGCAAATTCGGCAGTCTCTTTGATACTATTAAGCTTAAGAAAGCCATAGACAACACCTGCAGTAAAAGCATCCCCCGCACCGTTAGCACTAATCACGTCAGCACCTTCAAATAAATATTGACCATAATCTTCGCCATCATAATAAAACACTCCTTCCTTTCCTAGAGTAATAAAAATTTGCTGACAGCCCATACTAAAGATTTTTTTTGCAGCTCTATGCATACTATCTTTATCTGAGATTTTAATACCGGTAATAAGCTCAGTCTCAAGCCGGTTAGGTTTCACAGTATGAAATCTACCAATCAAGTCAAGTATCTTAGAGGTTTTGGCAAACGAAACAGGGTCTAAAAATAAGGGTATTTTGCTAAATTTTTCAGTGACATATTCAATCACTGGAATAGGAATGTTGGAATCAACGACAATCGCACTGCTCTGGCTAATGGTGTCATTCCAGTTATCAATATCTTGAATTGTCATTTCATCAATAATTCGCATATCTGATATTGAAACCAGCATATCGTTATTATCATCAAGCAATGACAAGTACTGGCTTGTTGGCAAATGAGAATGTTTTTTTAAGAGCGTCGTGTCAACTTTAGATGTTTTTGATTTATCAACAACAAATTCTCCAAGAGCATCATTACCCACATAGGACAATATTTTTGAATGGATATTGAGTTTGGCAATATTTTCTGCAATATTTCTTCCTACACCTCCAGCAGACATCTGAATTTGCCCAGGGTTTGAGTCATTAAAAACAAGGGGCTTATCTGAAGATCCTTGGAGATCTATGTTTAAACCTCCAATTACGCAAACATAGTTTTTTTTTATTTTTTTTTGCATTTAGAATTTCAAAGACCAGACTTCATTAAATTTTGAAAATGTTGAGCTATTATCTCATTTTTAACAATGCTATAAGTTTAATCATTGAACAGATATAGTTTGCTTATAAAATAAAGGGCTAACTGTCTGTTAGCCCTTTATTATTAGATATTTCAGCTTTATCTAGTTTTGCTTAATTCGTCCATCGGTGTAACCAGAATAACCAGAATTTGCACCAATATATTGAGCAACAACATCGGCTAGATCTGGACCAAAGTCATAGATATCAGACGCTGATCTGAATACTTTGTATCCATCGCCACCACCACGAATAAAGTTGTTAGAAACCATGCCATAAGTCTTATTTAAATCAAGTGGCACCCAGTTTCCACCTTCATCAATATCAATGGAGGTCACTCTTCCTTCGTTTGCAGGTTTACTCAAATCAAATGTATAGCGCATACCAGAGACTTGAGGGAATCTACCTGCAACCTCTTCGACTTCACTTACACCATTTTCAATCGCAGTAAGTAGTTGCTTTCCAGTCACTTTAAATGTTGACAGTGTGTTCTGGAATGGAAGTATAGTCATAACTTCGCCAAGCGTTACATCGCCGGAATCTAGAGATGCCCTGATACCGCCTGAATTCATCAGTGCAATAGTATAACCCTTGTCAATAACGGCCTCTCTCATCGCGTCAGCAATCATATTACCCATATCGCACTCTTGAACACGACAAACAGACCTGTCGCCTGTCAATGGAGCTGAAACATTTCCAACAAGCGTCTCTTTGAGCTTATTAATTGGCTTTTCTAATATATCTAAACGTGTAACGATCTGAGCATCTTCATCCACTGAAGAATCAATTAAAATAGGCTCTCCTTCAGCCGAAATGACATTACCAGCGGCATCAAAAACAACGTTTAGCTCTCCAAGATACTTACCATAGGCATAAGCCTGAATGATTTGAACACCATTCACTACTGTAGGGTAAGGCCCAACTGCTCTTTTATTAGTGTTAGATAATAAAGCATTATCATGACCACCCACGATAACATCCACGCCATCAGTATTAGCAGCAATCTCTTTATCTATGGCATAAGATGAATGAGAGAGAAGAATAATTTTATTGACTCCTTTTGCCTTTAAAACGCGAACTTCGGACTGAACTGCATTGATTGCATCAGTAAAAATGATGTTGTCCCCAGGACTCGAAAGATCTTTAACATCTTCAGTGACCACACCAATGAGTCCAATTTTTTCACCGCCCTTCTCAACTATAGTTGATTTTTTAAGAATATCTCTTAGAGCCGGCTCTAAGCTGATGTGTGCATTAGCCATAAGCACAGGAAAATCTACAGCCTCCATAAAATCTCTTAAGGTTTCAGGGCCATCATCAAACTCATGGTTACCAACGGCCATACCATCGTACTCAAGCGTATTCATCATTCCCGCCGCTACCTTACCCTTATAGAGGTTATAGAAAAGCGTTCCTTGGAACTGATCACCACCATCCAGAAGTAATGTGTTTTCGTGCCTTCCTCGCGCCTCTTTAATCGCTGAAATTAAACGTGCTGTTCCTCCAAAACACTTTCCTTCAGCATTGCTTTCTTGTGAACAATTATTGTCATACTTACTAATGGGTCTAAACCTTGCATGAAAATCATTTGTATGCAGTATGGTCAACTCGAATGCCTTATGTCCATCAGCCATTGATGGCTGCGTATATATGCCAAAAGTTAAAAAACAACTCAAGCCAACCACAATTGGCAGCGTCGCTCTATTCTTCAACCTCATAGATTGAAACGTTTGTATTAGCCTCATAGATACTTTCTCCTTTAAATTAATGGTTTAAAAATATATCAATTAATCAATTATTTACAGTTTCATTGTAGACCTTTTTTTTCAATTTGAAAAGAGAATTTTCAATCAAATCATCAAAGAATGACTATTCAAAGTGTCAACAATCAATTTAAAGATTCAATAGAAAATCTCTAACCTTATGACCTACAATTTCAGGGGCCTCAATTAATATAGAATGTTTGAATTTATCCAAGATACAGAGCTCAGAATGGATCAAACTCTGTGCAATTAATTTGTTAAGTCTTGGATTACAGCCTCCATCATTTTCACCAGTAAGCACCAAACAGGGCTGTTTAATTTGATTCAACCAGGATGACATTTCGGTTTCAGCGTAGATTCGAAAAACCTCTAAAAACACTTCTGGATTGGTATCAAGGACTTGCTGCAATCGAAACTCTACAGCGTCATAGCTTTCTTTAATAAATTGATCTGTAAACCATCGATTAGTTAAAGTGCTTAAAATTGGTTCGATTCCTTTTTGTTTCATGCTGTCAACGATAGCAATCACTTTACTTTGATCTTCTTTTGTTCGAAATGCCGCAGTACTAAGAAGTGAAATCGAAAGAACATTATCTGGAAAAGACTTTGCATATTTTGGGCCAATCATGCCGCCCAATGAATGACCGACAATATGAATTTTTTGTAAATTTAGTGTTAGTCTGAGGGCCTCTAAATCTTCGACTAAAACATCTAAACTGTATGGAAAATTTCCTTTCGGAGAGTCGCCGTGCCCTCTTAAATCGTACCTAATACAAGTAAAATTATTTTCTAAATGAACAATAACTTTATCCCATGTTGATTTGCGTGCACCAATGCCATGAACAAAGATGATTGCTGGTCCTGAGCCCGAGATAGTATAACTTGAATTTATATTAGCCATATTTTATAAAAAATGAGGAATAACTTTCTCAGAAAACTCCTCAATTGAAGTCATTGTATCTTTGTGGCTTGCACCAAAATTCATATTTAAAATTAATCGGTCAATACCGATTTCTACATAAGGAGAGAGCTTATCAACCATCTCCTCCACTGAACAAATCAATAGACTATCGTTCAACTCTTCCATGCTTTGCTTTCTGGGTAAGATATCAATCATTCCATGATTGACCTTTCCTGGCCCAGTAAAAACATTGTCAAATCGTGAATAGTATTCATAAGCCATCTCAAGCTTCTCTCTTTTATCTTTCTCATTTTTTGCAACAAAAGCAACCCTTGACAAAGATAAACTTAAGTCACTACCTTTTTGGCCTAATTCTCTCTTACCTCGAACAAACCCGTCAACTTGATCCAACATAAGCTGATGATCTCCTGAAAGAGGCGTCGTTAAGATATGAAAGCCTTTTTTGGTGCACTCATAAATACCCTCAGGATCTAGAACGGCCATCATAATTGGCGGGCCGTTTTCAGTCATTGGTCTTGGCATAACTGTTAATTTATCAAAATTATAGTATTTTCCTTTCCAGGATACTTCCTCCTTAGTGAGCAGCGCATTTAAGACATCAAGGGATTCATTAAACTTTTCTCTACTGTCCTCAAGAGGTGAATCTAAACGAGCCATTTCGTAGGCAAAAGCGCCTCTCCCGACCCCTAAGATTAATCGATTATTTGTAAATATTTGCGAGGCAATTACTTCGCCAGCGTAAACCCTCATATCATGAAGAGGTAGAACAACCACCGCAGTAATAATGTTTATCTTTTGAGTGGCCTGTGCTATCTTGACCGCAAAATGGAGTGGTGCAGGCATCATCAAAATATTAATTAAATGATGTTCTGTTAATGCAACACTCTCATACCCGCCTTGGTCGGAGAGAACAGCTTGCTCAAACATATCACCGAATAGACGATTTCCAGAGTATTCTTTAGTCCTTAAATAGGAGGATAATTGCTGGCAAAACTTCATAGAATTTGGTTAAACAGGCTACATGTTTGTAATGATAACTTTATCACAAACCAAAACTTTATTTTTTCAAATTTCAAACTAAAATATAATGTCACTGTGAACAAAATCGTACTGTCAATATTTGCTATCACATTTTTGGCTTCAGCCATAATTTATCAAGACATTTATTTGATTCTAAAACTCATTCTATATTTTGCTTTTTGGTGCTCTATTATTTGGCTAACTAAGTACCTATCAAGAGACTTTACCGATGGTAGAAAGAATGATTTTTTCGGAGAATGAATCTGATGATTAATAAATCTGAAATCGTCATTGTCAACAATAAACTCTATCACTTAGGCATCAAAAAAGGAGAAATAGCTAAAAATGTCTTTATCGTTGGCGACCCTGCTCGTGCCATTCGTGTCTCCAAAGCCTTTGATAGCATTGATTATGAAGTCTCTAATCGCGAATACCTTACTTTTACAGGTAAATATAAAGGAATTCCTGTCTCAGTGATTGGAACGGGTATAGGGACAGACAATGTTGAAATTGCCCTAGTTGAGGCTTTTATTGCTCATGAATTTGATTTAAAAACAGGTATAAGAGAAAAAAATTGTGAACCAATGACAATCATTCGACTTGGAACATCGGGTGGTATACAGCCAGATGTAATACCTGGATCACTCGCAATTTCATCCTATGCGCTTGGACTGGATTCTACGGGTATTTATTATGATCAGCCAACTGAAGACGATACAATCAAAAGAATTGAAAAGGATTCAGCAGAAATCCTAAATAATGCAATTGATAATTCATCAAGATTTAAAGGGAAAATTTTTCCTTACGCCTCAAAAGCATCAACAGAGGTGACCAATGCTTTGATTCATCAAGCCAAAATTAGTGGTCTAGAATTTGATACTGGAATTACTGTTTCTTCTCCTGGATTTTATGGACCCTCTTCCCGCATTATTGATGGATTAAAAAATACTCTTCTAGATATTAAAGGAAACCTCTCAATGCTTAACATCAACGGATTAAAGGCCTACAATATGGAAATGGAGTCTAGCCTCCTTTTTCACTTATGTGCTCAAATGGGATACCGTGCAGGGACAATATGTACTGTAATTAGTGGACCAACGGAGAGTGACTCAATTATTGATTATGAA
>CAYNES010000003.1:0-24533 GCA_964396315.1 uncultured Piscirickettsiaceae bacterium
AAACAATTAAACAGCGCCAGGCTATGCCCATCCAATGTGTAAATAATGGAATTTCTGTAAAACCAAAAGTGTTCAAATCATAAATAAAGTGGAATGCAACCATCATAATGATTGCTATTCCTCTCATTAAGTCTAGTGAGGTGTCTCTTTGATTCGACATAATCTGCGTTTACTTTACTCAAATACTTGAGATACAAAAGACTTATCTATCGTAATTATTGAATCATCAAGTAGCTCTAGGCATTTTGGCACTGCAAGAAAAACAGCTCCAAGACAAACTGCTATAGCTACAGGCTTTCCTGGAAGATTAATGATCAAGCTGTTTCCACGAGTGCCAGCGATTTGTCTCGATAGAATTGCAGTTGGAACTGTTCGCAGTGAAACTGTTCTCATCTGTTCTGCAAAACCATCAAAGATTCTCTCACATACTGCTTCTGTCGCCTCAGGGGTAACGTCCCTTGTTGTTGGGCCTGTACCTCCAGTGGTAAGGATAAGATTGCATCCTAGGTTATCACTCATATTAATTAAAGTTTCGTGTATCAAGTGTTGCTCGTCTTCAATCACTTGGGTAGCAATGTCATAACGACAGGTAACAGCTTTTGAAATCCAATCCTGCATTGCAGGTCCACTAATGTCTTCATAAACTCCTCGAGCAGCTCTATCTGAAATAGTAAGAAATCCAATTTTAATTTTATTATTTGCCATATCTGTTTTATCCTCCAGTCACTGGAGGGAAGAAAGCGACCTCATCTGTATCATTAACTAGCGTATCTTCAGAAGCTATTTCATGGTTGACCGCACACAATATATTTTTTGGGAAGTGTTGTTCACCATATTTTAGTATTAGCTCTTTTTTAATGATTGATATTTTGACTGGTGAGTTAAATGTAATATTGTCATTAGAGGTATTTAATTTTTCTTTGAGAGAAGCGAAATAAAGTATTTTCATCCTCCCATCTCCACCATCTGTCGATTGCTAATATTATCAACAACAGAATCGAAATAGTGTTTTTCTGGCTTTTTAGTTATTGCACTGAGAATTAGTTGTTTAACTTCATCATCATTCATTCCAGACCTTACGGCGTCACGAAGAGAGACAGAATCTTTCTGTCCTAGGCATAAGATTAATTCTCCTTGAGCAGTTAGTCTAACTCGATTACAGCTACTACAAAAGTTATTTGAGACTGCAGATATAGTTCCTATGCTAGTGTTAGTTCCATCGATCTTAAGTGCTTTTGCAGGCCCATCCGTTTGTTTGGAATCCTGGGCTATGAGTCTATTTCCATAAGCAGTATACACTCTGTCTAAAATATCTTTTTCACTGAAATGCCTATCTACGGCCTCTATTCCAGCAAGACCAATAGGCATCGTTTCTATAAATCGAAGGTCTAAGCCTCTATTGATTGCAAATTCAATCATTGATTCAATTTCATCATCATTAGTGCCTTTCATTACAACCATATTAAGCTTGAGTGGTTTCATTCCAACAGCAATTGCGGCATCAATCCCTTTAATAACAGTTTCTAAATCTCCATCTCTTGTTATTTCTTTAAATTTTTCGGGGATTAGTGAGTCAATAGAAATATTAGCTCTATTGATGCCATGATTTTTTAACTTCAAAGCCATTGAAGGCAAAAGATGGGCATTCGTTGAAAGAGGGATGTCGCTCAATCCTGAAATCTCTCCGAGCATTCTAGTCAAATCAAGAATATCTTTGCGAAGAAGAGGCTCTCCACCAGTGAGTCGAACTTTGGTCACTCCTAGCTCAGCAAATAAACGCACAATTCTTGCAATTTCTTCGAAAGTAAGAACCTGTGATTTTTTAGTATGTGTTTGGTGGTCTTCATCTCTACAGTAATGACATCGATAATTGCAATGATCAGTAACTGAGACTCTCAAGTAGGTAATTTTCCTATTGAATGGATCGATTATTTGATTCATGATTCTAAAACCCAGTGACCTGATTTGCCGCCCTTTTTTTCTAGAAGCTGAACATTGTCAATGGTCATAAAGCGATCCACCGCTTTACACATATCATAAACTGTAAGAGCCGCAATACTTGCTGCAGTTAAAGCTTCCATCTCAACACCTGTTTTGCCATTCAGTTTTGCTATGGCAATAATTTCAATACAGTTTTTTTTACTATCAGGAGTTAATTCAACATTTACCTTTGTGAGCATTAATGGATGGCAAAGTGGGATAAGTTCTGAACATTTTTTGGCTGCTTGTATTCCTGCTATCTTAGCAACAGAGAGAACGTCACCTTTTTTGTGAGACCCAGAGACTATCAGATCCAGAGTTTCACTATGCATTACAACTCTTGCGCCAGCTTTGGCTTCACGCATAGTATTTTCTTTGTCCGAAACATCAACCATTTGTGCTTCGCCATGTGAATTGATGTGCGTCAATTTACTCATCTTGTTAATTCACTCAGTGGGTAATAATCAAGAATGGTACCACTATCAAATGTCGTATTTTCAGGTATTTCAATAATTCCATCAGCCCAAACAACTGAACTCATGACATCTGAGCCTTGTTTTGGGTACAAACTTGCTAGGGGAATTTCTGACGAGTAATCAATCTGAACCCGGGCATATTCACGTCTAGGTTTGGCGCGCTTGCAGTCAAAATTTGTTTTTACTTTAATTGCTTCATTTTTAAACTTGCTGTTTCCTTGCATTTTTTTAATAAAGGGGAGCGCAAAAATACAGTAAGTAACGAAACTAGAGACTGGATTTCCTGGAAGACCTATAAATGGAATATTTCTCACTTGACCATAGGCAAGTGGCTTACCGGGCTTCATTTTAATTTTCCAAAGGTTTAGTGAGCCAAGTTTTTCAACGGCAGGTTTAACGTGATCTTCTTCACCAACTGACACTCCTCCAGTAGTCATAATCAAATCACACACCTCTGACAAGTTTTCAAGTGCAACGCAGGTTGAATCAAAATTATCTTTAATGTTGCCAAGATTAACAACTTCACATCCAGCATTTTTTAAGAGAGCCACTAGTGCATATCGATTCGAATTATAAATTTTCCCAGCTGTTAGAGAGTTTCCAGGTTCAACCAGTTCATCTCCAGTAAAGAAAACACCAACCTTAAGTCTTTTGAAGACTTCAAGCTCTCCAATTCCAACTGATGCTGCAAGAGATATATCTTCGGGTTTAATTTTTTTTCCAGCTCTGAGAATAACGTCATTCTTTAAAATGTCATTACCTATTGGGCGAATATTTTCATTCAATTCAAGAGCTCTTTTAATGGTTATTTCTGAGCCATCTTCAGAGGCTTGACACTCCTCCTGCATGACTACTGTATTTGCTCCTTTTGGAATGGGTGCCCCAGTAAAAATTCTGGCAGCGTATCCTTTTTTAAGTGCATTTCCTGTCGAGCCGGCAGCAATTCTATCCACAACATTAAAGGTTTGATTTGTCTTGGATAGGTCGTTCTCATTAAGCGCAATTGTATAGCCATCCATTGCACTATTGTCAAACCCTGGCACATTAATTTTAGAGTGAATATCTTTAGCAAGTATCCTTCCAATCGAGTCATCTAAAGATGAGGCTTCAGTATGATTTGAAACAACTACTGAATCAATTAGAAATGCAAGCGCATCGTCAGCGTTCATAAGAGAATCACTGAACATTGGAGAGCTTGTCTTGTTTGATTGATGATTCATGATGTTGTAATTTTTTTAGGTTTATTAGGTGTATTATACAATTGCAAGAAATTTTCCAAATTACAAATAACTTGAAAAAAGAACAGAATGAAAGTGAAAAATATTTTTCAAAGTGAAATTACATCAGTTATCTTGGCAGGTGGTCAAGGGCTGAGAATGGATGGAATGGATAAAGGTTTGATTGAATTTCGAGGTCTGCCTTTGGTTGCCCATGTGATAGGCGTCATAGAATCAAAAGTAGATAAGATTTATATTAGCGCCAATAGAAGTTTTGATGCATACTCATCTTATGGAGAAGTTATTTCAGATGATTTATCGGGATTTCAAGGCCCCCTAGCTGGAATTTCAAAGGCGTTAAAGGTTTGCTCAACTGACTATCTTTTAGTGCTTCCATGCGATAGCCCTCTGGTTGATTCAGAGTTAGTTGATGATTTAATTAATAAAATGGGGCAAAAAGATGCCGATATTTGTGTAGCGCACGATGGTTCAATAATGCACGCAACATTTGCTTTGATGAAGTCAAATCTTTGTAAAAGTCTAGAGCATTTTCTTAATGACGGAGGCCGAAAGATGGCTCACTGGTACCGCCAGCAAAATATAGAAAGAGTTGATGTTTCAAATCGTTTGGAGGTCTTAACTAATCTTAATAAACCAGAAGATCTAGATCTTTAACTTTTCCAGCGGTTTTTTTGTTTTTCGTCATGATCTCTTGTGCCAACCCATTTTTCATCTTTGTCAGAAATCTCTTTTTTCCAGAATGGAGCATCGGTTTTTAAGAAGTCCATAATGTAGTTGCATGAATCAAAAGCTTCTTGCCGATGTTTGCTTGATGTAATGACTAAAACAATTTGGTCTCCAATGCTCAGAGTCCCAACGCGATGAATTATCGTTATAGATTCAAGTTTCCATTTTTTTCTTGCTTTGTCAGCAATTGATGTAAGTGATTTTTCTGTCATCCCTGAGTAGTGCTCTAAAGTTAAAGAGACAAGAGATTCACCTTCTAAATCTCGAACGGTGCCAATAAAGCTGACAACTGCCCCAATGTTTGGGTTAGTTGATTTGATCAGCTCAACTTCAGCAGTTAAGTCAAAATCCTCAGTTTGAACAACAATTTTATCCATCATTTGATTTTATCGCTTTTGGAGTCAGTTGAATGATCTTTGATTTTTTTTATATGGATTATAATTTAATAGTGAATGTAATCAATAAACTCTAAATGAAAAAACTTAATCTTGAAGATATAAAGAGTCTTGATGATCTGGATCCTCTCTCCGAGTATAGAGAAGAGTTCTACCTTCCAAAAAACACAATTTATTTTGATGGAAACTCATTAGGTCCAGTTCCAACTAAAACTATTGAGAATCTCAATAAAACGATTAATGAGGAATGGGGGAGAGACTTAATCAATAGTTGGAACAAAGCCGACTGGATTAATTTACCTCAAACATTGGGCAATAAAATTGCCCCACTTCTGGGCGCTAAGTCTGGCGAAGTTGTTGTTGTTGATAGCACTTCTGTAAATTTATTTAAGGTGCTAACCTCGGCATTAAGGTTGAATAATAATAGAAAGAAAATTGTCAGTGAATCAACAAATTTTCCGTCTGACCTCTACATCCTTGAGGGTGTCAATGGAATGTTAAGTAATCAGTATGAATGTTTATTAATCGAGGATGATGACATTGATATTGAAGAATACATTGATTCATCTATTGCGGTTGTCATGCTTTCTCATATTAACTATAAAACAGGAAGAATTAGTAATATGAAAAAAATTACTGATTATGCTCACAAAAAAGGAGCACTCGTTGTTTGGGATTTAAGTCATAGCGTTGGAGTGATTCCAATGGATTTGCATAATATAGGTGTTGATTTTGCAGTTGGTTGCACCTATAAACACCTCAATGGTGGTCCAGGAGCGCCTGGTTTTTTATATGTTCATAGTGATTTAATTGAAAAAGTATCTCAACCGCTATCAGGTTGGCTTGGGCACAGCGATCCGTTTGCATTTGATAGAAAATACGTTCCAGCAAATAATATTAATAAATTTATTTGCGGCACTCCATCAATTCTTTCCTACAAGGCAGTAGAGAGCGGTCTTGATGTCTTTGATGGAATATCTATGGAACAAGTTCGAAAAAAGAGCACTCAACTGTCAGAGTTGTTTATTGAGTTGATTGAGCAAGAGTGTGGCGAATTTGGGTTTAAATTATTTTCTCCGAATGATGCTAGTCAAAGAGGTAGTCAGATTTCATATAGGCATGAAAATGCTTATCCAATTATGCAGTCATTAATTTCAAGAGGTATTATCGGTGATTATCGTGAGCCTAACATTTTGAGGTTTGGAATTTCACCTCTTTATATGAGGTACGAAGATGTTTGGAGTGCAATAATGTGTCTGAAAAATATTATGCAAGCAAATGAGTGGGACTCATCAAATTTTAAAATTAGAAATTACGTGACCTAAAGATTTACTTAAATAGTTAAGCTTTTTTAGAGAGTCTTCCAACAATCGTTATACCTAGGGCAACTGAGGGTCCAATTCCCAGAGCAAATATTATTGTTCCGAGTCCAACAACCTCACCCAATAGCTTATCTAGATTATTCAAAAGACAAATTGAACCCAAAACAACAACACTAATCTCAATCGTAGTGCGAATAGAGTAAATTGGCATATTTGTGACTTTTTGGAGACCCATCATTAAACCATCCCTAGGTCCAGCTCCAAGGTTACAAATTAAGTAGAATCCACTTCCAATACCAATCGTTAATACGCCAATAACTACTTGGAATACCTTAAGAGGATAATACTCAGGGTATGGTAAAAAATAAACTGAAAACTCAATTGTGAGAGCAATAATGAAAGCGTTTAATATTGTTCCCATGCCAGGTTTTTGTTTGAGTGGAATCCACAATAGTAGAACAAAAACGCTGATAACAAATGTAGAGAGGCCTAGAGACCAATCGGTGAGGTTTGAAATTCCTTGTGCAAGAACAGTGTAGGGTCCAACGCCTGCACCACTGGTGATTAATAGACTCTCTCCAAGTCCAAACAAAAATAATCCAAAAACCAGAAAAATGAAGGTTAAGGTTTTTGGTTTTATATCGAAAGGGTCTTCAGAGCTCCAAACTACTTTAGGAATTTTTTTAATTGTAAATGTTTCTGATAGTAGCTTCATTAATGGCAGGGAAAATCAAAATTAGGTTAATAATACAGATGTTTTTAGTTATTCTTTAAGAGACTATAGATTATAAAATGTATCTTTTTGTTTTGATAATTTAGTTATTATCATAGCTTTATTTAAATTGAATAAAAATAGAGTAGTTTAGGTCTAATGGCAGAATTAATTAATCAATCTGATGTTCAAAGCTATAGAGAGGACGGCGTTGTAGTTCTTCGAGGAGTTTTCAAAGAGTGGATCGATATTTTGGTTCAGGGCGCTGAGTTTCATCTTAATAATCCAAGTGAGAGATCTCTAGTTCACCAAAAAGAAACATATCAGGGTCAATTCTTAGAAGATTTTTGCAATTGGAGGCGTATTCCTGAATATACAGATTTTGTTTTTAACTCTTCTTTAGCATCGATCGCTTCTCGTTTAATCGAGTCGCGTTCTGTGCAGTTTTTTCATGATCATTTTTTTTATAAAGAGGCAAAATCTGGAGTGCCTACGCCATGGCATCAAGACATTCCTTATTACTGCGTCTCGGGACATCAAACAGTCAGCTTTTGGTTGCCATTAGAATCAAGACAAAAGAATGTTTCATTGAGATCACTTGCTGGAAGTCATTTACTAAATAAAGAAATACGGCCCACTAGCTGGTCTAATAATGAGAGCTTTTATGAAGATAGTGAAGCCTTTATGGATATGCCGGATAGTGATGAATATGAAATAAAAGAATGGGAGACTGAGCCTGGTGATGTGATTGCGTTTAATTTCAAGACGATTCATGGTGCTAATGCAAATATAGACGATAAGATCAGTAGAACTCTATCCTTCAGATTGTTAGGTGATGATGTTGTATATAATGATCGTCCAGGCAGAACTTCGCCAAGCTTCCCTGGTATCAATCAACAAAATGGAGAGCGCTTAAGAGAGGATTGGTTTCCTACCCTCTGGAGTGATTAAAATTTATGGATGTCGCTAACTTCTCAGTTGAAATTCTTACATTTTTATTCGTTGTTGGAATAATAGCGGGTTTTCTGGATACACTGGTTGGTGGAGGGGGCTTGCTTGCAGTTCCAGCACTCTTGCTGAGTGGCATTCCTCCAATCTATGTTCTTGGAACGAATAAGTTTCAAGGCAGCATGGGGACTGGTATTGCAACCTTTTTGTTGTTTCGTAAAAAAAAATTAGATTGGCAAAAAGTCAAAAAATTAATGATTACATCTTTCATCGGTTCGGTTATAGGTGGCATCATTGTTCAGTTTGTTGACACCGAGGTGCTTTCATTTGTAATTCCAATTGTTCTTATAGTGATTGCAATTTACTTTATTGTTTCTCCAAAACCTAAAGCAATGAGTTCAAGTTCCAAGTCTGATAAGAGGTTTGAATCGTATGCTATTCCATCTGTAGGATTTTATGATGGGATGTTTGGTCCAGGTGCTGGCTCTTTTTTTGTTATGACAGGAGTGATGCTTAAAAAACTTGAAATTATCCAAGCTACAATATTGGCAAAGCCGCTTAATTTTGCATCTAATATTGCAGGTTTTATAGTCTTTTTTGTATTTGGACACATCGCCTTTGTTGTGGGATTGATTATGATGCTGGGGCAATTGATTGGTTCATTTTTGGGAACTAACTACTTACTTAAGGCTAATCCAAAAGTAATTAGAGTATTAATAGTTATCTCATCGTTATCGATGTTAGCAAAGTATATGAGTTCATTGGTTTAATGAAGCATAATAAAACATATTTTTTCACTGAATTACCCACATGGATTGCCATCTTTTCGGTTTATTTTCTATGGTGGGTTATATTGAGTAATTTTTATATTATCCCTTTTGCCCATCTATTTCTTATTATTATCTTAACGTTCCATGGATCTGTTCAGCATGAAATTATTCATGGTCACCCTACAAGTCATCAAGGGTTTAACGATCTATTGGCTTTCCCACCGCTAGCCCTGTGGGCACCTTACCTTGTCTATAAGAGTTCACATCTCAAGCATCACGAGGATATTAATTTAACCATTCCAAATGTTGACCCAGAAAGTTATTTTATTAGTAAGGATGAATGGGATTCCTTGAGTAGGTATCGACAAAAATTTGCTGAATTTAATATGACTTTGCTAGGACGATTAACTCTTGGGCCTCTTTGGTATTTCTTTGCACTTAAAAAAGAGCTTGTGATGAGTTTTAAAAAGCCTTTTTCAATCAATTTCCTGGTTTGGTTTTCACATGAAGTCTTTGTTGTCATTTTTTTGTATTGTATCTGGTCCTTTTTTAATATTCATTTTTTAACTTATATTGCATGTGCATACTTGGGGCACTCATTGACAATGCTAAGAAGTTTTTATGAGCATCGCCCTAATTCAAACCCAAATCATCGCTCGGTAATCATGCAAACCTTTTTTCCATTGAGAATCTTATTTTTGAATAATAGTTACCATTTTGTTCATCATAAAAATCCAAATATGAGTTGGCACCAAATTCCAAGAGAATACAAATTAAATTCTGAAAAATATATCCAATCCAATGGTTTTTTCTTAGAAAAAGGTTATTTTAAGTGGTTTATAAAATATCTAATTAAGCCTGTCAAAAACCCTAAACATCCTGCTTTTTAACTGAGTTATGGATAGAGAATTTATAGGTATTGGAATGTACTCAATAAATTTTGAGCTTGAAAAAGCATGGCAAGAGCTTTTTCTTTTGGCTCGAAATTTAGATCCTAATTTAGCACTCCCCGTTAACTTTTTGAATACAGTTAATAAAAAAGACATTTTGTCAAATAAAGCTCGAATAAGCCATATCTGTGGTTTGCCATTGGTTAGTCAATTTCAAAAAAAATTAATCCCACTTTGTACGCCTCATTTTGATCTTGATGAGCTTGAGGGACCTAACTACTTTAGTTACTTTATGGTTTCTAAAGCTAGCCTAATTAATTCAGTTAAAGAAACTAAGGGATTGGTTGCGGCAATTAACAGCCATGATTCACATAGTGGTACTAATGTTTTTCGTAGCGAGATTGAGTTTACAAAAAAGCTTGGATTGTTCGATGACTTTTACAAAAAAATCGTCATTACTGGGTCTCATAAGAACAGTATTCAAAATATCATCAGCCATGAAGTTGATATTGCTTGTATTGATGCAATAAGTTATGCAAATATAAAGAGGGCTGAACCAGAAATAGCTGATGAGTTGAGAATTATAGGGCGATCAATCATTTCACCGGCGCCACCTTTTGTCACGCATAAAGATAACCCATCGTGTTCTTCGAATGATCTAATCAAAGCATTAAATAGTGCACTCAATTTATTGGATCAGGGCTCTAAAGACATTTTAAAAATTAAGCGGTTTTCTTTTGTGCCTTTTGCTACATACAACTCGCTTATTAATTATTAAGTTTAGATATTTTTTGGTAATTTAAATTGAGTACTAAAGTGTCTCCATTCAAAACGCTGAGGATAATTTCTTCTGTAATCTTCAAAATTAGAAACATCTTGAATTGCTTTATCATCGTCCTTGAATGAGTAAATTGAATTTAGAGTGTCATGAAGATTATCTTCTTGGATTAGTCTTAATTCTGGATTGATGAGATTCTCTATTTGGTTATTAAGAGGTTTTTTTAAGTATTGACAGAGCTCTTTATAGATCATAAAGCTACCCATAAATTTAGCATCAATTGAATGTCCAGCAATATGTGGTGTAGCCCAGTAGGCTGATTTTTGAAGAGCGGAGTTAATATTGGGTTCATTCTCCCAGCAGTCAATTATGTTTGCTTTTGTGGTAGTTGTTTCCCAGATTATTTCATTAATGATGCCACCTCTTGCAGCATTGATGACTATCGCATCTTTATTAATATTATTGAAATTATGACTATCTAAAAGATTATGGGTGGGGTGAGCTCCTGAGAAAGTTAAGGGAGTATGAAACGTTACAATGTCAGAACTAAGGGCCTTTTCAAGAGAGACAAAGTTCTCACTTCCTTCATCAGCTTCACGAGGAGGATCATTCAAAAGCGTTTTTATTCCAAGTTGTTTCGCTTTAAAGTTTAGTCTGCTTCCTACATTGCCTACGCCAATGATGCCAAGTGTCTTGCCTAATAATTTGAAGTTATAGTCATACGATAAATTTGCGATTGCACTAATAACATATTCTGCAACAGCATTTGCATTACAACCCTGGGCAGATGCGAAGGCTATATTGTTAACTTTAAGGTAGGCTTGGTCAATGTGGTCTAGTCCTGCTACTGTAGATCCAACAAATTGAATTTGAGTTCCATGAAGGAGCTTTTCATCAACCTTGGTTCTAGATCTGACTATTAATACATCACAATCCTGAAGACTTTCATTATTTATTTGCCTGCCAGGAAGAGTAACAACCTCTCCAAATTCAGAAAAAATTTCACTAAAACCCCATACTGCATCATCAATCATTAATTTCATAGAGGTAAGCTCCAGTCAATCAGTACTTGATTGGATGATTTGAGATAGCTATTCGTTTTTGAAAAATGTTTGCAACCAAAGAAACCTTTATGGGCAGAGAATGGGGAAGGGTGCGCCGCACTAAGAATTAAATGTTTTTTAGTGTCAATCAATTCAGATTTTTTGTTTGCATAGGCGCCCCAAAGCAAAAATACTAAATTATTTTTGTTTTCATTCAGAAGCCTGATTACTTGGTCTGTAAACAACTCCCAGCCTTGATTTGCGTGAGATGCTGGAGAGTTTTTTTCCACTGTGAGAACGCTATTTAGAAGTAAAACCCCTTGCTTCGCCCAGTTTTCGAGATGACCATGTCCTGGATGAGTGAAGTCAACATCATCTTGGTTAAGCTCCTTATAAATATTTCTGAGTGAAGGCGGAATAGTCATACCTCTTGGAACTGAAAAGCTTAATCCCTCTGCCTGACCCTCGCCATGATAAGGGTCTTGTCCAAGAATGATGACCTTAGTAGAGCTAAAAGTTGAATACTCAAAGGCTCTAAACCAAGTCCCTCTAGGAGGATAAATTTCATAATCAATTCTGGAGTTTAGAAATGCGAGGAGAGAGCTAAAATAATCCTTATTTTTTTCAGGAGATAAGTGGGGCGACCAGTCACCGATATCTTGAGTCATATTCTTTATAAGGATGAAACGACTATTTTGTCGTAATCGTAAAATTGCATTTGAATCTTAAAAAATATATTATGGTCTAAAATGATGTTTAAATTATTATTCATAATAATTTTTTTAGATTAATTATACGGTTTATTTGTAAGGATTAGGCGTGACTGATTGGATCTCAAGGTGGGAGACTAATAGAATTGGATGGCATGCAGAGCAGGTCAACAGGCATCTAGTTAAATATCTAGATAGATTTAACCTAACAACTGGGGAGACTATTTTTGTCCCGCTATGTGGAAAAACCAATGACATGCTTTTCCTTCTTGAACAGGACATAAAAGTCATTGGTGTTGAGTTGAGTGATATTGCTATTAAGCAATTTTTTTCAGAAAATAAACTGGATTATGCATTATCAAAAGTTGATAATTTTGCCCTTTATGAGAGCGCTGGAATTAAACTGTATTGCGGAGATTTTTTTGATTTAGAATCAAACCACTTAGAGAATGTGAGAGCTGTATATGACCGAGCATCATTGATTGCCCTGAATGAAGACCTAAGACAAAAATATGTCAAACATTTAAGTGATATAATAGATTTTGATGCTAGGATTTTACTCTTAACTCTAAACTATCCGCAGCATCAGAGATCTGGCCCACCTTTTGCCGTGAGTAAAAAAGAGGTCGACCAATTATTTAATGGTTCATTTGATTTTCAAGAATTGTATTGTATTGATGATATTGAAAATGAACCGATGTTCCAAAATCTTGGGGTAGATTTTGTTGAAAAGGCAGTGTATTTGCTGCAAAAAGTGAGAATGTGATGGCAAAAAAAATGACCGGCATAGTCGCCCAATTTGGCACTAAGGGATATGGATTTATTACAGGTGATGATGGAGAGAAATACTTTGTTCATCAAAAAAATGTTTTTAATAAGTCTCGTTTAAGAAGTGATACCAGAGTAAAGTTTAAAGTTGAAACCTCAGAAAAAGGCCTGGTTGCTGTTGATGTTAAGTTGGAGAAAGTCGTTGAAGAGTCAACTCCGCTGACTGACAATGACATTAAAGCAATGTTTGGCGTTTTGCTAGTTTTCCAAATTATTATTGCGTACTTTGTTTTTTTTGGATAAATGAAAAAACTACTAGTCTTAGGCTTACTTGTTGCAATTTCAATTTCTGGATGTTTATCAACACCTGCCAGAGAGGTAACAAACATCTGTACCTTACTTGATGAAAAGGTTAGTTGGTATCGTGCAGCTAAATTGAGTGAAGAAAAATGGAAAGTGCCGATGCATTTGCAAATGGCCATTATCCACCAGGAATCTCGCTTTGCTTCGAGAGCCAAGCCACCCCGTAATAAGATTTTTGGATTTATACCCGGTTCAAGGCCAACAGATTCATATGGATACACCCAAGCCAAAAAAGCGACATGGGAGTGGTATCAACTTAAGACTGGAAAAAAAGATGCACGAAGGGATAACTTCGCTGATGCTGTAGATTTTGTTGGTTGGTATGCTAATCAATCTAACTTGAGGTCAAAGATCAGTAAAACAGATGCGTATCGTCAATATTTAGCTTACCATGAAGGGCACGGTGGCTACAATAAGAAGAGTTACGAAAAGAAAGAGTGGCTTATTTCTATAGCAAAGAAGGTAGAGAACAAGTCAAACACCTATAAATCTCAGTTAGCTCAGTGCAGAGAGCAACTCGATAATAATAGAATCTGGACGCTTTTCTAATTCATATTCCTAGATGTGGTTTAACTCACTAGAATCTTCTCCATCAAAAAATATAATGAAGGAGCTTCATATCAATGGATTAGATCTAGTTGTGGTTAACATAAATGATCAGCTTTATTGTTTTGAGAATCGTTGCCCTCATGAAGACTTTAAGCTTAGCCTAGGATGCATCAAGAATAATCAAGTTAAATGTCCTCTGCATGGCTATGCATTCGATTTAAGCTCTGGTATTTGTATAGACGATGACATCTCATCCCTAAATTTATATCCAGTTAAGCTTGAAGATGGTTTTATTTCTGTGCAATTGGAGAAGAGCTAGTGAATTCTAAAGAATTGATGCACTCAATCATTCAAAGAATAGCCACGGGTCCTGAGCTCAGCAAAAATATTAGTCTTGAAGAGTCAAAAAATGGAATGCAGGCAATTTTAAATAATGAGATTGACGATGTTCAATCAGCAATATTTTTAATTGCCATGAGAATGAAGCGGGAGACTATGGATGAGAATATTGGTATTTTGATGGCTTTAAAAGAGCAGTCACAGTGTGAACATTCATCAATAAAAGACTTAATAGATGTTGGTGATCCTTATAGCGGATACAACAGATCAATCCCAGTCTCTTCTTTCTTACCTCCTCTTCTAGCAGAGCTAGGTTTACCAACAGTGATTCATGGTCTGGATTCAGTTTCTCCAAAATTCGGACTCACTCATCGACAAATCTACCAAGCATTAGGGCAAGATGTTAATTTGACTGTTGATGAAGCTAAAAAAAGAATTGAAGATCAAACATTTGGTTGGTCTTATATTGATCAAAGTCAATACTGTAATAAGCTTCATACTTTAGTACCTTTAAGAAACAAAATCATTAAAAGAACTGTACTAAATACGGTTGAGTCATTAATTGGCCCTATAAGAGGCATTAATACTCATTCAGTTTTGGGTTATGTGCATAAACCTTACCCTCCAATCTATTCAACCATAGCTGAGCAATCAGGATTTACAAGTAGCCTGGTAATTAGGGGGGTTGAGGGAGGCGTGGTCCCTTCATTAAGGCAAAAAGGGTTAATGTATTCTTATTATCAGGGTATTGAGAAAAATAAAGTTGATATCGATCCAAAAATAATTGGAATTGATAGCGATTTAAGGGCAATAGCAGTTCCTAAAAACCTTGAAGGAACAAAGAATAGAGATTTTTTAGCAAAGCATGTTGCTAATCTTGGAATGGAGGCTCTAGCAGGTGAAAGAGGGATGTTTTATAATGGACTACTTTATTCTGCGAGTTTAATTCTCTGGCATTTAGAAAGAGAAGAATCATTATCAGCGGCATCAGAAAAAGTAAGGGCTGTTCTCGACTCTGCAAGCACAATAAAACGAGTTAAAGAAGACTAAAACGGAAACACTTATGTTTGTTGCTGGGTTAATTTAAGATACTCTCCAGAGGCTTCAATAAGCTCTTTATGAGTTCCTTGCTCAATAATTTCCCCTTCCTTTAATACAATTATGCGGTCAGCATTTTTGATGGTGCTTAATCGGTGCGCAATAATTATTGTTGTTCTATCTTTTTGCATTTTATTGATTGCAGACTGAACAAGTTTTTCAGTTGCCGAATCAAGGGCTGATGTTGCCTCATCAAGAATTAAAATTGGGCTATCTTTTGCAATAGCTCTTGCAATAGATAGTCTTTGTCTTTGTCCTCCAGAAAGAGTGACGCCGTCTTCACCAATTTCTGAATCATACTTGTCATCAAGTTTGTCAATAAATTCATTTGAATTAGAAATTTTTGCAGCATTAGTTATCGTATCCATAGACATTTTGTCTTTCTGACCAAAAGCAATATTGCCACTGACTGAGTCATTAAATAGTCGAACATTTTGGTCTACATATGAGAAATTTGATCTGTAAGAGACTAAATCAAACGAATTAATATCCTCATTGTCGATAGAAATTTTTCCACTTGTAGGGTTATAAAACCGAGTTAATAGATTCACTAAGGTAGTCTTACCACTTCCTGTAGAGCCAACAAGTGCAATGGTTTCACCATTTCTAATTGTTAAATCAATTTGTTTCAAAGAAGACTTTTCATTGCCATATGAAAAACTAACTTTTTCAAATTTTATATCTCCAGAAACTGTATCCATTGACTGATTACTTGGATTGTCCTCAGGGGTTTCATCAATGAGATTAAACACACTTTTGCCTGCTACCATGGCTTGCTGTAGAGGTTTATTAATGTTGATTAAAGTCTTTGCAGGTTTAACAAGCATTCCCATTGCAGTAAAGTAAGCTAAAAAATCACCTGCAGTCATTATCAAAAAAGTTGAGGAGAAGTAAACAACACATGCCAAAGATAATCCAATTAATGCATTTACAATTGATGTGTTGAGGCCTCCAGCCATATCAACTTTAAATCTTTGTTGCCGAATGGTATTAATAATATGAAAAAATTTACTTTTTTCACTATCCTGTGCGTTATAAATTTTGATTAAATCATTTCCAGAGATATTTTCATCCAAAAGATGTGTCATTTTGCCCATAGATTCTTGAACCTTGACTGAACCTTTACGAATTCTTGTAGTGGATAATTTAACGGCATAATATACTAATGGAAGGAGAAATATAAGAATCAGACTTAAGAGAAAACTTTTATAAAATAAGTAGCCAGTTAAAATAACCACGGTAAAAGAAGACTTGATAAATTCAAGCCAAATGGTTGATGCAGCAGCCGATATTTGCTCAACATCAAATGTCAGCTTTGAAAGCGTTTCACCAGTTGTGTTTTTGTCAAAGTAAGATTTGGGCAGTCTAATTAATTTAGAAAACATGTTAACCCTCAAATCTAAAATCACTTTATTAGAAATCCAAGAGCTTGCGCTGATAGATGTTAATGCGAAAATCGAACTTAACGCAATGACAGAGAATAAAATTACTGAATAAGAGAATGCTTCATTTCCAGAGCGATTAGAAGAAAACAATGTGTCAACAATTTGACCTGTAATCTCGGGTATTGCCGTCTCTAATAAGGTGGCAAAAACCATCATTAATGAAGTAAAAATAAGTTTACCTATGTGATTCTTAATATAGGGAAAGAGTCTTTTTACAAATAGTTTGTAACTCATCATTATTAGTTTAATTTGATGTGCCCATATTCTACACAAATTTAGGTATCATAGCTATTTCAAACTTTGTTAGTTTTAGATGACAAAATACATCTTTATTACTGGTGGTGTTGTTTCCTCTCTTGGTAAGGGAATAGCCTCAGCCTCTCTAGCTTCAATACTTGAAACACGCGGCCTCAATGTCACTCTCTTAAAACTTGATCCCTATATAAATGTAGATCCTGGAACGATGAGTCCATTCCAGCATGGTGAAGTTTTTGTCACAAATGATGGTGCAGAGACTGACTTAGATTTAGGGCACTACGAAAGGTTTGTTCGAACTAAGCTAGGAAAAAAGAACAACTTTACTGCTGGAAGAGTTTACGAGAATGTTATTGAGAGAGAAAGAAGAGGTGACTATCTTGGAGCAACAGTTCAAATCATTCCGCATATTACCGATGAGATAAAAAAATTAATGAAAGAGGGCGCTGAGGAAGCAGATATTGCTCTTATTGAAATCGGTGGAACAGCAGGTGACATTGAGTCTTTGCCTTTTATGGAGGCTATCAGACAGATGAGCCTTGAGTTAGGTCGAGACAATGCAGTATTTATTCATCTAACTCTTCTACCATATATCAAGGTGGCAGGCGAATTAAAAACAAAACCGACTCAGCACTCAGTTAAGGAGTTAAGAGGGATAGGAATTCAGCCTGATATTCTTATTTGCCGATCTGAACATGAATTAGAGGATTCTGAGCGTAAAAAAATTGCATTATTCACGAATGTAGCAGAAGACTCAGTATTCATATCACTTGACAAAGACACCATATATAAAGTGCCAGAAGATCTTCATAGCCAAGGTTTAGACGATGTAGTTGTATCAAAATTGGGTCTTAAGTGCAAAAAAGCTGATTTAACAGAGTGGAAAAATGTCGTTTCTAGATTAGAGATGCCAAAACATAGCGTTGATATTGCTATGGTTGGAAAATACATGGATCTAACAGAATCCTATAAATCACTCTCAGAGGCCCTTATTCATGCAGGTGTCCATACTCAAACTAAAGTGAATATCCATTATTTTGATTCAGAAGAAGTTGAACAAAATGGAGCTAAAAGCTTGAGCAATATGAGCGCTGTTCTAGTGCCTGGAGGTTTTGGTATCAGAGGTATAGAAGGAAAAATCAAGGCTGTTCAATTTGCACGCGAAAATAATATTCCATTTTTAGGGATATGTCTAGGTTTGCAGGTTGCAGTGATTGAGTATGCTCGCCATATGGCAAATATGAAGGGTGCTAACAGTACTGAGTTTGATGAAAATACTAACTACCCAGTGATTGGTCTGATAACAGAATGGCAGGATGAGAACGGTGACACACAGATGAGGGATTCTGATTCTGATTTGGGAGGCACTATGAGACTTGGTGGACAAGAATGCCAGTTAGTCAAAGATAGTCATTCCCATAAAATTTATGGTACAAGCAAAGTGACTGAAAGACACAGGCACAGGTATGAAGTTAACAATAAATTGATATCTCAAATTGAAGCTGCTGGACTGACAGTATCTGGAAGGTCTAATGACGGTTCTCTTGTTGAAATGGTTGAAATAACTGATCATCCATGGTTTGTTGCCTGTCAGTTCCATCCTGAATTTACCTCAACGCCAAGGGACGGACACCCACTCTTTGAGAGTTTTATTAATGCCGCGAAGGAAGCACATAACTTAATACTTTCTTAAGGCGTTAAATCTTTTAATAAATAGCTGATTTATGTCTTTGAAAAAAAATGATATTGTTGTTTTGGGTGGAGGTGTCATAGGCCTTTCAATCGCATTAAGGATGCTAAATGCAGGCAGAGAGGTTGTTCTGATTGACCCAGAGGAGCCTGGAACTGGAACTTCATTTGGTAATGCTGGAACTGTCGCAGAATATGCTGTCCTTCCGGTTGGCTCTCCAGAAATTATTAGACAGTTGCCCTCACTCTTATTTAATAAAAATAGCCCTATAGCAATCAAGCGCTCTGCAATTCTATCTTTGTGCCCCTGGCTTATTAGATTTTTATATCAGTCAATGCCTAAGAATACTGCGAGAAATGCTCAAGCTATAGCCTCATTATTGCAAGGCTCAAGAATTCGATGGGAGGAATTATCGCGTCAAATTGGAGGTGAGTCGGTTTTAAAAACTGATGGTAATATCTACCTATACAATTCTAACGAGCTTTTAGATGCAGGAATTAAAGATATTAATAAAAGAAAAAAGCTCGGCCTGAATGCTGAGATTTTGAATATTGATGAGCTTAAAAAACTGGAGCCAAATCTAAATTTATCTGAAGGCGGAGCTTCATACTTTCCCGATGGCGCATACATGAGTGATCCTGGAAAAATGATCAAGCTAATTTTAGATGCAACAATCGACAAAGGGTGTCAGATCATTAGACAGGCTGCAACAAGAATTGAGAGAACTAGAGAAGGTGTCAAAGTTCACCTTGAAGACCAGTCAACAATGTTGACAAAACAACTTATTGTCGCAACAGGGGCTTATTCTAAAAAATTTGCTAAACAAGTGGGAGACAACATCCCACTGGATACAGAGCGCGGATACCATGTTGAATATGACATGACTAAGCCGCTTTTGAATAGGCCTTGTTGCTATGCCTCGGGTGGTTTTTATATGTCTCCAATGACAGGAAGACTCAGGGTGGTTGGAACTGTTGAGCTTGGAGGTTTAAGTCCTAAAATTTCTGAACATAGAGTAAGGTACTTAGAAAAGGGTGTATCAATTTTTTTCCCAAAACTTGATAGTCCAAGTAGGACTTGGCTTGGTTTTAGACCTTCAATCCCTGACAGCAGGCCGGTCATCTCTGAGTCAAGCAAGGGGAATGACATTGTTTATGCCTTTGGACACGGTCATATAGGGGTTACCTTGGCGCCAATTACAGCAGAAATTGTGGATTCAATTTTGACAAAGTCTAAGCCACCAATATCTATTTCTGATTTCTCAGCAATGAGGTTTTAGTTAAAGCTCTTCTCTACTACTTCTTTTTTACAAACTTCATGAGCCGCCTTTTCTTTTGAATTTGGCGTGCAGAAAGGACATTTTTTTTGTCTTTGAATGGGTTGTCACCGCTCTTAAAGTTGATTTTGATAGGGGTGTTTGTAAGTTTCAAAGATGTGGTAAAGAAATTCATTAGAAAGCGTTCATAGCTTTTTGGGACGTTTTGAACATGATTCCCATGGAACATGAGTGTTGGCGGAAATACATCAGTTTGGTTCACAAACTTCAAACGAAGCCTTCTGCCTGCAACTGGAGGAGGCTGATGTGAATTATTTGCTTGCTCTAATACTTTATTTAGAAGTGATGTTGGGAATCTCTTTCCTGCATGCTCGTATGACTTCTTGATGGGTTCAAATAACTTTCCAACTCCAGAGCCATGCAGTGCTGAAATGAAGTGAACAGAAGCATAGCCTACAAAAGAAAGTTTTACATCAAGCTTTCTCTTGACTTCGCTTTTTTGATAATCGTCTAAGCCATCCCATTTATTAACTGCTATTAATAAAGCTCGACCTTTGTCAGCTATCATTCCAAGTAAAGTTGCATCCTGTTCAGTGACTCCCTCATGGGCATCCAAAACCAAAATCACAACGTGAGAGTCTTCTAGAGCACTAATCGCTTTAATGATGCTAAATTTTTCTATTTTTTCATCAACACTTCGCTTCCTTCTAATGCCAGCAGTGTCGATCAATGTGTATTGTTGCTCTTCTCTTTCAAAAGGAATAAATATGGTGTCTCTAGTCGTTCCAGGCATATCTACTGATAGAACTCTCTCTTCGCCCAAAATACGATTTATTAGAGTTGACTTGCCCACATTTGGTCTTCCTAGAACCGCAACAGCAATTCCATCAATGTCTTGCTCTAGTGAGTCTGAAGATTCAGGTATTAATGGCAATGTTTTTTCAATTAAGTCTTGGATACCTTGGTTATGTTCTGCAGAAATTAGGGTAGGCTCTCCTAACCCGAGTTCATAAAATTCAGATGCGGTGCTAAGATTTAACCCTTCAGCCTTATTGCAGACCAAGATTATATTTTTTTTGAGTTTTCTGAGCTGACTAGAAATGTCAAGGTCGAGAGCTGTAACGCCATCTTTGTTGCTGACAATAAAATAGATGACATCAGACTCGTCGAGTGCACTCAAAACTTGACTTTGAATGCCAGAATCGATCACTGAGTCTTCATTCGTTAAACCCCCAGTATCGACAATAGTGCAGTATCGCTCTTGGTCAAGCAGGATATTTGCATACTGACGATCACGCGTTAGGCCTTCGTAATCCGAAACCAGTGCTTGTCTAGAATTACTGAGACGATTAAAGAGTGTCGATTTACCTACGTTAGGCCTACCGACCAATGAGATGATAGGGTAGCTCACAATTGGTAACCTGCAATGATTTAATTTAGATCGTCAAGTTTGATCTGAATTAATTGAGATAAGCTTGAATTTTCAGTAATATTTTCAATCGCTTGCGCGTAATTATTTTTTGCTTCTTCGTCGTTACCAAGGTCTAAATAAATATCCCCCGCAAGATTATAAAATAAACCTGAAAACCCATTAGCATTTTCCATGTTTAGTGCTGATAAAGCCTCCTCATGTTGCCCAAGTTCTAAATAAAGAGAAGCTGTTCGAAGAGTTGCAGTTGATGCAATGACAGAATTTTCTCGACTCATTAAGGGCTTTATTGCGTCTAGTGCTAGTGAGTAGTTTCCAGCTTCAAACAAATATTTAGCCATTAACAGTGTGCCCTGATCCGCATATGAACTGGACGGGTATTCTTTGATCAGTTTGTCGTAAGCACCTACATTGGATGAATCTGATGCATAGCTTAGATATAATGCTCTCGCATTTAAAGCTTGACTATCTTGATAATCGACATATGAATTCCATCCGAATATCCCTGCAAGACCAAGAACTGCACCAGCAATTATTTGCTTACCATTAGAATTCCACCACTTTTTTAATTTATCAACCTGCTCTTCTTCCGAATCGCTAATTTCTATAAAGTTTTTCATAAAATCTCCTGAAGATGTTGAATGATACCCTCAAGTTCAATTGATTGCTGAACTCCTTGGCCCTTTAGGGGCTTAAAACTTATAACATTTTTAGCTAACTCTTCTTCCCCAAGTATCATTGCAAAGTCTGCACCAGACTTGTTGGCTTTCTTCATTTGGCTTTTAAGGGTGCCAATGGATATATCATTTGTAATAGTAATGTTAGGCAGCTTTTGAAGAATGTTTTTTGAGATTTTCATTGATTCAAAATGAGTACTCTCTCCTAAAGACACAAAGTATAAGTGAGGCCTATCAGTGATAAGGTGTTTAGATTTGTCATGAATTAGAAGGGCAATTCTCTCTAGACCCATTGCGAATCCAATGGCTGGCGTCGGGTTACCCCCCATTTTTTCAACCAGCCCGTCGTATCTTCCTCCACCGCAAATTGTTCCTTGAGAGCCTAACTCATTTGATACCCATTCGAAAACAGTTTGGTTATAGTAGTCAAGACCTCTTACAAGTTTAGGATTAACCGTATAAGGAATCTCAAGATGATTAAGATATTTCTTTAAAGTGTTAAAGTGATCGTTTGATTCTTCATCGAGATTATCAATCATTTTAGGCGCTTTGGAAATTAAAGTTTCTAGTTCCTTGTTTTTGCTATCCAGAATTCTTAGTGGGTTTGTTTTCAGTCTCCTTAAGCTATCTTCATCGAGCTTGTCTTTATTGTCATTAAAGTAGCTAGTTAAGGTTTCTCGATAGGAGGCCCGACTCTCCATAGATCCAAGAGAGTTGAGTTCAAGTTGAGCATTGATTTCTAGAGATTTCCAAAGAGCGTCAGTGATAGAAATAAGTTCAGCATCAATTTTGGCGTCAGATGCTCCAAAAACTTCAGCGCCAACCTGATGAAATTGACGATATCTCCCCTTTTGTGGGCGCTCATGTCTGAACATAGGGCCGTTATAAAAAACTTTTTGAATGCCTTCTCTTGGTAAATTGTGTTCAATCATCATCCTTACTACGCCTGCTGTCCCCTCAGGCCTTAAAGTTAGAGAGTCTCCGTTATTATCCTTCCAGGTGTACATTTCTTTTTCAACAATATCTGTGACCTCACCAATCGCTCTAGAAAATGTTTCTGTGCTCTCAACATTTGGAGTACGACAGTATTTATAGCCATAGGAGAGAAGAAGATTGTTGATAGTACTATCCAAGAAGCTCCAGATTTCAGAATCTGCAGGCAGAAGATCATTCATTCCACGGATAGCTTGTATTTTTTTTGACATCAATAAACTCAAACTGTAATTATCGTTATTTTACCAATTATATTTGACGTTGAGCCCCTAGCAATAAACAAGTTACGAATAAACATTAGCTATTTTTTATACCACTTGGTACATGACCAGTTGGAACGTATTGTGAAGCAGAGTCGCAGTGCTGTTGCTGATCATCAAAAAAAATATCTGCAGCAAATTGTCTTAGAAAGATACCTTTTTCAAGACCACCTAGAAAGAATGATTCATCAATTCGAATCCCCCATTCACGCATCGTATGGATTACTCTTTTATGCGACGGGGCAGATCTTGCAGTAACTAGAGCAGTCCTTATAGGGTTATTTTCCTCTGGAAATGTAGACTGAATTTTTTGAAGTGATACTAAGAAAGACTTGAAAGGACCTGCTTTTAGCTCAACTTTTTCTGACAAAATTTCATTTTCATGAAAAGCCTCTAGCCCTTTCTCCTGGAAAATTCTCTCTGCCTCGTCAGAAAAAATAACTGCATCTCCATCAAATGCTATTCTGAGCTGAGAGGGGTGACTATTTTTTGACTTTGATTCCACAATGGAGGCTGCTGCATAGCCAGACTGGAGTGCTTTTTGTACATCATTGTAGTTACTTGATAAGAATAGATCAGCCTCAAAGGCTCCAACGAAGGGGTGCGTACTCTCGCCGCGAGTGAATGCTGCTCTTGATATATTGAGACCGTAATGTTCTATCGAGTTAAAAATCCGAAGGCCTGTATCGGCACTATTTCTTGAAAGAAGAATAACGTCAATAGGTGTTTTTTCACTGTTTAGTTTGAGTAATTTTTTTACTAGAGTGAATCCAACCCCAGGCTCCAAGACGACATGTTCGTTCTCTTGTTGATGTCTTGCATAAGCTTCGATACCTTCTTCTTTGAAAATTTTATGTGAGTGGTCGAGATTAAATAAAGCTCTCGAAGAGATTGCAATGACTAGTTTACTATTCTCTGATTTTATTTTCTTGTCGCCCATTCTGCTCCATTGTACCTATCCAAGCAATAGTCAAGCCATCTAAGCATGAAGACATTGAGTTCTAGTTGGAATGATAAGTCGCTACAGTCATTAATTAATGGATGATATGAATTAATTCTAGTCTCTTTGCATATAGAAACAACTTCTAAAAGCTTTGCATCAAAATAGATTTTGAAACAAATATCTGGACGATTGAGAGCTCCTTGTGATGAGTCGATTTGATGCGTCAGTGTAAAGGTTCCAGTATATTTTGATTTTTCATGACAGATAAGAAAAAGATCATTGGACGGTTTTTTGATTGCAAGTAAATCATCTTTGATTGAAGGGAGTAATGGAACAAGTCTTGAGATTTTTTTAAAGTTAATCTCAAATACCTCTGATAAGCTAGAGTAGGTTACTTTTTCTTGATTGTAAATCAGTTTGGTTTGTATTTGATCATTCATCATCAATCTAACATTTTAAT
>CAYNES010000004.1:0-23514 GCA_964396315.1 uncultured Piscirickettsiaceae bacterium
CACCATACTTGTCTGCTAAAGTATGTAGGGTCTCTTTTTCCTCTTTCAAGTACCTAGACTGTAATATTTCGATACTTCTTTGATCTAAGGCAGAAAGAGCTTGATAAAGCTTTTTGTGCTGGTCTTCTTGGCTTTTATCACTAATAACCAATTGCTCAGGATTTTTTCCAGGATCTGCAACATAATGCTCAGGTGTGAATGCATCTTCGTCATCATTTACTTCAAAAGCAACATCGTTGAGTTGAAGTCTTGATTCCATTTCAATTACATCTTTTTCTTTAACACCAAGATCATTAGCAATTACTTTTGCTTGTTCATTCGTCAACGACTGAAAAATATTAGATTTTGCTTGCTTAAGCTTAAAAAAGAGTTTTCTTTGGGCTTTTGTTGTTGCAACCTTAACAATTTTCCAGTTTTTGAAAATATATTCATGAATTTCTGCTCGAATCCAATAAACAGCGAATGAGGATAATCTTACTTTTTTATGAGGATTGAAGCGTTTAACAGCCTTCATTAATCCAATTGTTCCCTCTTGAATCAAGTCAGCTTGCTCTAGTCCGTAACCTTTATAGCCATGAGCAATAAAAGCCACGAAACGCATGTGTGACATAACTAATTTCTTTGCAGCAGAAAGACTACCATTTTCGTAAAGCTCAATTGCTAAGTCATATTCTTCTTCAGGAGTAAGAATAGGAGGGTACTTCTGTACCTCTAGATCCCTAGATACATTGTTTATCGATAACGCAAAATCGCTCATTAATTTCCCTAGTACGATAAATTAGGCCTAAATTATACCAAAAAAACGGTTTATATCAATTCTTTAAACAAGTATTTATGTCTTAATAACTGATTTTCAAGTGATAATTCAATATTTTTAATATTATTGCCAAAATCATCAATGATAGTCTTAAGATCATTAAGTGCAGAGTCAAATTGATTGTTAATAATTAAGTAATCAAACTCATTGTAATGACTCATCTCTCTTTCAGAGTTTGCCATTCTTTTAGAAATAGTGTCCTTGTCATCCTGACCTCTGTTTGTTAGTCTTTCAAGAAGCGCATTTTTTGATGGAGGTAAAATAAAGATGCTAATGGCTCCAGGCATATTCTGTTTAACCTGTCTTGAACCTTGCCAATCTATTTCTAAGATTATGTTAATATTAGAATCTAATTTTTCAATAATATTACTTCTTGCTGAACCGTACATGTTACCAAACACCTCGGCATACTCTACAAAGTCATTGTTATCAATCATGTCTGCAAAAGTCTGTTTAGATACAAAATGATAGTTTTCACCATCAATCTCACCTTTTCTTGCTTTTCTAGTCGTGTGAGAAACAGAAACAGCTAGATTTTTGGAGTTTTCAAGCAGAGCCTTGACTAAGGATGTTTTTCCACAACCAGATGGAGCAGCAATAATAAAAAGATTAGCCATGATGTATTAGTTTACGTAAGTTATTTCGGGGTATAACCCTCTATCTTGTCAACATCGTCTTCCTCTGAGAAAAAGTAAATCTCCATTTGTTGCTTTAAATAACTTTGTGAAGACTCTTCAAACAGATTTAAATTATTTTCATTGATTAACATTGTCTGATAATCAAGCCATTGTTGCCAAGCCTCTTTAGAGACAGTCTCTAGTATTTTTTTTCCAAGTTCACCAGGATAAGGAGCTCTATCTAATCCTTCAAGTTCTTTATTCAATTTGATGCAATTAACAGTATTCATAAATCTTTAAGCCTTAATCCAAGAATATAAAGTGATAAAAAATAAATAGATGCAGAAATAACTATCGATTTGATTAGAAAAGCGCACCTTTCAATTATTGTTGAGTCAAAGTAAGCTTCAATATTTGAGTCGAATATTAAAATATAAAGTGACATTATAATGACAGCAAAAATGACTTTAATTAACATTTTATACAAAGCAGCATCAAACTTAAAGATTGATTGTTTAATTAAGTAAAAGTAAAGAATTGAAGCATTCAATAAAGCAGAAATTGAGGTTGCCGCTGCAAGACCTATATGGCCAAAAAATTGGACAAGTATCAAGTTCAAAATAATATTTGATATCATTGCAACAACTCCAGCTTTAACTGGTGTTTTAGTATCGCCTCTGGATAAGAAAATAGGGGCAAATATTTTAATGGCAATAAACGCCATTAACCCAGAACCATAAGCCTGAAGACTGTATGAGGTTTTAATTGCTGAACTTATGTTAAATTCGCCATATTGAAAAAGAGTAATGATTAGTTCTTTAGAGTAAAGAACAAGTCCTAAACAAGCTGGAAAACCAAGAATCATAGCAATGAAAAGGGCTTTATTAATTGTTTTGATAAAGTTTTCAGTATCTTTAAGTGCGTGATAATTGCTTAGCTTGGCAAGCGCTACAGTTGCTAGTGCAATTCCAATAAGAGCTAAAGGAAGTTCTAACAGTCTATCTGAGTAGTAAAGCCATGAGACGCTTCCAGCTATAAGGGTTGAGGCTATCATTGTGTCAACAAGAAGGTTAATTTGAGAGACCGACACTCCAAATAGAGCTGGTAACATTCTCTTTCTTAAGGTATCAAGAGTTTTATGATGTCCAAATTGTAATTTTGGTAATTTTTTAATTTTTCTTAAAAAAGGAATCTGAAAGGCAAGCTGTAAGATGCCTCCAATTAGAACTCCCCATGCTAATGCCATAATAGGATTGTTTAGAAATTGGGATAAGTAAATTGCACTTAGGATTAATGCAATATTAAGAAGAACTGGCGTAAAGGCTGGAACAGTAAAATTATCATAAGTATTAAGGATTGATCCTGATAATGCTGTGAGTGAAATCAAAAGTAGATATGGGAAGGTGATCCTTAGCATATCTGAAGTCAAATAAAATTGAGAAGAATCAGATTTAAAGTAGAAGCCCCATGCGAATATAAATATAACTAAAGGTGCTAATATTACTGCAATAAGAGTAATGATCATTAGTACGCTCAGAAGTTTAGTTGCAATGTGATTAATGACCAATTGAACTTCTTTGTCGCTCTCATTTGCCCTCGTTTCAGCTAGTATTGGTAAAAAAGCCTGAGAGAAGGCACCTTCGGCAAACAAGCGCCTAAAGAAGTTAGGAATTCTGAATGCAACTAAAAAGGCATCAGTTAACTCATTAGCACCGAATAAACGGGCAATTACGAAGTCTCTTACTAATCCTAAAATCCTTGAAATAAAGGTCATTGCAGAGACAATACTGCTTGACCTTATAAATGATTTGGACATGATTTAAAAGTAATTATTTACTCATCTACTGGGCCACGCATAATACCCACCCTTGAATTTCTAATACATTCGACAAATTGCATCACTTCAGGGCTATCAGACTCCGAGGTTTTAAGTTCTTTAAGTGCTTGATCTAATAGTCTTCCTTGTGAATCTCTGTAAACCACCTTAAATGCACGTTTAATTGATGAAATGGAGCTAGCACTAAACCCTCTTCGTTTCATTCCTACTGTGTTAATACTTCTAATTCTAGGATTAATGCCCGCTGCAACCATATAGTCTGGTATATCTTTATTGATTTGACTGCCCATCCCAGCATAGGTGTGTCTTCCAATACTGCAAAATTGCTTAACTAAAACAAAACCGCCTAATATTGCCCAATCTGAAATTCTAACGTGCCCAGCAAGTGAGGCATTGTTCGACATAATAATATGATTACCAAGTTGACAATCATGTGCAATATGAACATAAGACATAAGCATATTGTTGGAGCCAATTCGCGTTAGTGAGTTTTCTTTTTCAGTGCCTCTATTAATCGTACAAAATTCTCTGATAAGATTATCATCACCAATCACAAGATTGCTTTCTTGGCCATCTTGGTATGTTATATCTTGTGGATCGCCTCCAATTGAAGCAAAAGAATAAATATGGTTATTCTTGCCAATCTTTGTTGGGCCATCAATTACAGCATGAGAATCAACGACTGTTCCTGCGCCAATCTCAACATTAGCACCAACCATGGCATAAGGGGCTATAACTGCATCTTTATGAATTTTAGCGCTCTCATGAACAATTGCTGATGGATCAATAGACATATTTAATTATCCGCTTTTTTTTGAGTGCATAAAATTTCAGCAGAAGTAACGAGTGCGCCATCAACTTTAGCAGTGCAGCTGAACTTCCAAATTCCACGTTTAACAGTAACAACTTCAGCATAAATTTCAAGCTGATCTCCAGGCTCAACAATTCGTTTAAAACGAACATTATTAACGCCAACAAGCATATAAATCTGACCAATTTCAGGGCGACCGACTTCTGATTTAAAGGCCAATATACCAGTTGCTTGAGCCATTGCTTCAATAATTAAAACACCAGGCATTATGGGTTGATCAGGAAAGTGGCCTGTAAATTGAGGCTCATTAAACGAGACATTTTTAATAGCAGTTAGATTCTTACCTGATTCAAAGCTTATTACACGGTCTATAAGTAAAAAGGGGTAGCGATGAGGTAGAAAATTTTTTACCTCGTTTATATTCATATCCATAGATTTACCTAATGTTTTTCAATTTAATTTTCATGAAACTCGCAATTTTATCAAGTTTTGTAAGCCACATACCGACCTTTTTCCATTCAGTGTGAAGCATAATAGGCATAAAGCCAGTATATATCCCAGGCTTTAAAATATCTCGATTAACTGTACTAGTGGCATTAATGACAACATCATCTGTAATTTTTAAATGACCTACAATCCCTACAGCACCACCAATCATACAACGTTTGCCTATACTCGTTGATCCAGCAATACCAGTTTTTGCCGCAATAGCTGTATCCTCTCCAATGATAACATTATGTGCAATATGAATAAGATTATCAATTTTTACGCCATTGTGAATCTCTGTATTTGCAATTGATCCTCGGTCAATAGTTGAATTGGCTCCAATTGAAACATTACTTCCAATAGATACATTTCCTAGATGTGCTATGGGTTTCCATTTTTTATTTTTATCTTTTGCATTACCAAAACCTTCGGAGCCTATTACAACTCCAGACGATATAACACAATTATCTCCTATAGTGCTCCCTCGTTGGATTGAAACGTTAGATTCAATTAAACAGTTTTCACCAATAACTGAATTGTCTTCAATTACACAATTAGGAAAGATTACTGTATTTGAGCCAATGGTAACATTTTTGCCAATTAAGGAACTGAATGCAATTTTGGTATTAGGGTAATTAACTTTATTACCATGCTGTAAATCAGAAATATCTTGATTTTCCTTAAATTTATGAGAAAGTATTGAGTATGCAAGATATACATTATTAACAATGATTGCATTAGTTTTACAGTATTGTTTTAATTTATTATTAACAATGACTGCTCCAGCATTAGAGTTAATCAAAGTCTCTTTATACTTCTCACTGACAGAGTAAGAAATTTGATTTGAGTCTGCATTTTCAAGAGAATTAATTCCATTAATTTCCTTTAATCTTTCTCCTTGAATAGAGCCATCAATTAACTTTGCAATTTCTTCCAGTGTAAGCTTCATAATTCCTGCTTTTCAATTTTTTCAATTATCTCTTCTGTTATGTTAACTTTATCACTAACAAATGCAACATTTTTATAAAGAATAAGATCGTATTTTTCTTGAATTGCATACTCATTAATCGCTTGATTGATAATCATTTCAATATCATTTAATAGTTTAATTTTTTTATTGTTCATCGTTTTTTGCCAAAATTCAGTCTCTTGTCTAAAGCTAAGCTCCAGATTTGTAAGGTTTGACAATGATTCATTTAGAGATTTTGAAGAATTAGATTCCTTGATTGAATCAATATTAGATCTTAAAAGCTCTATATGGTTAAATAAATCTAAAAGCTCCTGTTTTTTTGGTTCAAATTCACGCGATATTGCCTCGATGCTTTGTCTGTATTGAGTTAGATTTGTTACTACTTTATCAGTGTCAATGAACCCGATTTTGATACTCGTAGCATATGATGAGTAGCTTGCCAAGCAAAAGAAAAAAAATATTACAGACCTCATAGAGGATTTAGAATCCAGTTCCTAATGAAAAACCGAAGTCTTCAATAATGTCGCCATCTTTTTTAAGAATTGGTGTGGAAATAAAAGCTCCAATTGAGCCTATTGGGCTTAAATATGCAAATCCAAGTCCTGTCGACATTCTTATTTCACCTAATTCAATATTCGAGCTTTTTTCAAAGATATTGCCAGCATCTATAAATGCACTCATTCTCATTTTTTCATTGTTGTCAAAAAAGAATGCTGGAGTGATCAAGTTAACACTCCCAAGAATTGCAATTTCACCACCCTTAGCCTTGCCATTTGGATATAAAGGTCCAAGTGTTTTGTTTCCAAAGCCTCTAACAGAACCACTACCTCCACCAAAATGTCTTTTGTGAAAAGGAAGCTTTTCGTCACTATAGCCTTTGGATAGATTTAAATTACCTGTAACCTTCATAGTGACAGTGTCATTCAAAGGTCTATAGCTTTTATGATCAGCATTCAAATTAAAATATTTGTAATCTCCAGGCGGAATGGAAATACTAGCGGATATTGAGTTATTTACACCATTAGTTGGATATAGGTAATCATTCAATGTGTTTCTACTCCAATTTGCGTTAATTTTAAATTCGTCTCTTTCCTTATTGGCACATTGACTTGATTCGTAACCAGATCCAGCAAAAAGACTGCTACATTTGATTTCATTGTTAGAGTATTCGAATTCAGTGTTAATTCTTGAGTCATTGTTCAATGGAATTCCATAGCCTAATGAAAATCCGGTAGTATCAATTTCGTATGAGTCCGAAGCTATATCATCATCATTAATCTCACTTTTAAAAGCTCCAAAACTAACACTGTGGCCTTCGTCATTATAATTTGGGTTCATAAAGAAAAAGCTAATTCTATTATATGACTCAGATGCATTAAAGTTGGCATTAAGCGTGTTTCCTGAGCCAAAGATATTTTTTTCTTCAATGCCTGCTCCAAATGAAACTCCATAATTATTACTGTGAGAAACTGAAAAACTTACTGAGCCAGTTTGAGTTTCTTCAACCTTAAAACTAATATCAATCTTATCAGGCATATCTTCAACTTCAGAAGTTGAAATTTGAACATCTGAAAAATAACCCAACCTTCTTAATTTGTTTAAAGAGCCTCTAAGAACACTACGTGAGTATAGGCCACCTTCAGATATACCAATTTCTCTTCTAATGACTTCATCTTGAGTCCTAGTGTTGCCTGAAATGGTAATTCGATTTATATATACCATTTTATTTAGTGAAATTTCAAAATTAATATTTATTGAATTTAAAAATTCTGAAGTTATAGGATTAATATTTACAAATGCATATCCTTTATCTGCAAACATATCAGTTAAGGTTTGAATATCTTTAATTATTAGGTTACGATTAAAAACATCACCCTTATTCATGCTAATCACATTATTAAGGTCCTCAATATCAATAACTTCAGTTTCAACTTTAAAAGAGATATTTCCTAATTGGTACTGTATGCCCTCCGATATATTTATATTAATTGAAATTTTTTCTTTTTTATCATCAAGCGATGAATCGATATTAAGAATTTTAAAGTCTAAATAGCCTGAATCAAAATAAGTATTAGTCATTAAATCTATCCCTTGCTTGAACTCAGCTTCAGTAAACAAGTCTTTATTTGTGAAGTAGTTCATTAAAAACATATCTGCTTCACCAATCTTGAATAATTTCAGTAAAGATTCTTCAGTTAGTTTTTCAGTGCCTGAGATTTTAAAGCTATCAATTTTTACTCTATCACCTTGGTTAATAGTTAGATCGATTCCGGCGCGATTTTGAGGATCAACAGAAACGCTTGGAGTCAAATTCACATTGTAATAACCTGATTCTGAGTACTTAGTTTCAAGCATTAGAATAAACTCATCAAGCCTTCTTTGAGTGAATGGATTTCCTGGTGAAAGCAAGCTATTGACTAATTCTTCATCAAGAATTTCCTTAGTCATTAGCATTTTTTCTCCTTTTATCCAGTTCGAAAACCCTGAACTAGAATCAAGATTAATATCAAAATATTTAATTGTGGGGTTTTCTTTAAGTGTTATGTTTAAGCTATTTTGATTTTTTTCAATACTGATATCGCTAAAGAGTCCAGTTTTAAAGAGAGCTTCAATAATTCCATTACTGGAAGAATTTGAGTATTCATGCCCAGTTTTAAACGGTATTAATTGAAGAAGTGACTCTTCTGAAGTATTATTAAGTCCAATGAAGTTAATTTTTTCAACAGGATTTGAGAAGGACTGTGTTGTAAAAATGAAGAAAAGAAGGGTAATTAACAGTCTTAATTTATTTTTCATTTTTTTACCTGTGGTAGTTAATTTTCTAATTAAAAAACTATAATTACACTATGCATTGGAAGTTTAAACGCAATTTTAACAAAATAACTTAACTAGTTGTTAAAGTAACAACAAATAATACTTTGCAGTTAATTGATATCAAATTGAAACTTCATGATAATTTTGATTGCTATTGCTATTATTAGTATTATGTTTTTTTACTCTGTCGCAGTAATCTTTCCAGAGTTCTTCTTTATCATTTCCCAAGTAATTAAGGTAACTCCAAGAGTAAATACCAGTTGTATGCCCATCACTAAAATGTATTGCAATTGCATAGTTTCCCATAGGGACTAGAGAGCTAATAGTAACATCCTGCTTATTTAATTGAAGAGTTTCCTGTCCAGGGCCATGTCCTCTGACTTCTGCAGATGGTGAATATACTCTTAAATATTCACTACTCATAGAAAAATCATTATCTTCAAACGACACTGTGAGTAACTTTTTATTTTTGCTTAATGTGATATTTGTTGGAGGAGTCATTCAGTTTTTTTGTTTATCATTATGGTCAAATTTTAACACAGCAGTAATTATAAAAAAACTATACACAAGAGGTTAAAATAAGCACATGATTAATTTTACAAAAATGCATGGTCTTGGTAATGACTTTGTAGTCATGAACAATATAGATGGAGATATTTCTTTATCTGTTGGTGAAATTCGCAAATTATCAGATCGTCGTTTTGGTATTGGATTTGATCAATTGTTGATGGTTGAAAGTGCTAACTCTAAAGAGGCTGATTTCCGATATGTCATTTTTAACGCTGATGGCTCTGAGGTGAGTCAATGCGGCAATGGTGCAAGGTGTTTTGCACTTTATATCCAAAAGAAAGATCTTTCTTATAAAAATACTCTTACGGTTGAAACTAATGCTGGCCTATTAATTCTAATTATTAATACTGATAACAGTGTTACAGTGAATATGGGAGTTCCAAATTTTGAACCATCAAAAATACCATTAAATTTTGACGAAGTTTTATCAGAATATTTGGTTGATAGTTATGAAGTTGGATCATTGTCAATTGGAAACCCTCATGCTATTTTATTGCAAGATGAAATCAATAATATAGAGCATATAGCCTCAAAGATTCAATCTAGTGGTCTTTATCCTGAAGGGGTAAATGTTGGCTTTATGAAGGTTTTAAATAGAGATGAAATTAAGCTAAGAGTTATTGAAAGGGGTGTAGGAGAAACTCTTGCGTGTGGCTCTGGAGCTTGTGCCGCTGTAATTTATGGCATAAAGAAAGGAATCCTTGATTCTAGAGTAACAGTTCATCTCAATGGCGGAGATGCAATTGTAGATTTTGATGGAGATAAAGTTTTTTTAACAGGTCCTGGTGAATTTGTTTATGAGGGCTCTGTAAATCTAAGAAGTGGCTCTTCCTAAGACTCTAATGATCTCTGTGAAATTATCTCTTGATTAGTTAAATCATAAGCTGAAAGCTTGTCTCCCCATACGCAACCATGATCTAAAGGATAAACATTCTTTATTTCTACGCCTTCTAATGTGGACCAGTGACCAAAGAAAATCTGTTGATTTCTCATTTCTCTTTTAGGATGTAAAAACCATGCTTTATAGCCTTCAGGGTTTTTATCAGTATTCAGCTTGTGATCAAATTCAAGCTCACCATTTTCTTTACAAAAACGCATGCGCATCAAAGCATTTATTGTGTAGCGTGATTTTTCTTCATTAGAAAGGTTTTCATCATATGTATAAGGGCTATTTCCATACATCTTAGATAAGAAATTATTAACATTATCAGACTGAAGATTTTTTTCAACTAATTTACTGTTTGTAAGAACATCAGCAATGCTCCATTGAGGAGGAACACCTGCATGCACTAGTAAAGCATTCTGATGTTTAATTGCGAGTGGTCTTTCAAGAAGATAATCGAGCAATTTAACTTTATCAAAGGCAGATAATATGTCTTGAAAGGTGTCTTTTCTATTGGGGCTTCTCTCTGTTAAAGCGCATACGAGAAGGTGAAAATCATGATTCCCAAAAACCATTTGCATGTTATCTGTATTTGAGGAGATCAGCCTGAGGACATCAAGTGAATTATTGCCGCGGTTAACAACATCACCTAGGAAAAATATTCGGTCCCTATCTGGCTTAAATTTAATTTTTTTGAGTAAAGCTGAGAGCGTCTTAAAGCAACCTTGGACATCACCAATCGCATAATCCATAAATAACAATCAATGAAGGGTACGTGGCTCACTCAAAGTAAATTCAGGAATATCCGCATCAAATCTATGACCCAAATCACTAATCATTCCATAGGAACCTTTCATTGTTCCCGTTTCGGTATTAATGATTGCTCCAGAGCTATATTGGAAGCTCTCACCGGGCGAAAGGTGCGGTTGTTGACCAATTACTCCTTCACCAATTACTTCTTCGGTTTGTCCAGACTCATCTTGAATAAGCCAGCGCCTTGTTCTTAGTTGAGCTCCTACATTGCCTTGATTGGTAATTGTAATGGTGTAGGCATATGCGTATTGCTTATTTAGAACGTCTGATTGATCAGACAGATAGGTGACCTCTACATTAATTTCGATTTTGTTTTTCATAATCATTCATTAGTGTTACAAAATTTTCTAGACTTAGCATCTCAGCTCGTTGTGATAAGTCAATACGAGTTTGAGATTGATTAAGTATTGACTTTAAACAATTTTTTAGTGTTTTTCTCCTTTGAGAAAATGCTAATTTAACTATATCTTCAAGTGGTTTTAAATTTTGCACTAAAGGAGTGCTTTTAGTTTTTATATAAAGTATAGCAGATTCAATTTTAGGCTGAGGATCGAAAGACTCTTTGGGCACAATAAACATTAGTTCGGTATCAAAGAAGGCTTGTATAACAACACTAAGTCTGCCATATGACTTACTTCCTGGGGGTGCTACAATTCGTTCAACAACCTCTTTTTGAAGCATAAAAGTCATATCAATTATATTTTCTCTATAGCTCAGTAAATGGAATAACAAAGGAGATGAGATGTTGTAAGGAAGGTTGCCAACAATTCTTATTTTTTCAGAGAAATGATTAAAGTCAAACGCTAAAGCATCTGAGTTAAAAATAGTAATTTTTTTATTATCATATTCGCTAAGTATTGAAATTAAATCACGATCAATCTCAATAACATTAAGATGCTCAAGATATTGAACAAGAGGAAACGTTAAGGCTCCTTTACCAGGACCTATCTCAATTATGTTGTCACCACTCTTTGGTGCAATAGTAGAGATAATCTGGTTAATTACTTGGTCATCAACCAGAAAGTTTTGTCCAAATCTTTTTCTAGGCTTGTGAGCCATTTTTACTTATTTTTTTAAAGAAAGATAAAGCGCAGTTGAAGCTGCCTAAGTCAATTTTTCCTGTGCCAGCAAGATCTAGCGCCGTTCCATGATCCACAGACGTCCTAATAAATGGTAGACCAAGAGTGATGTTGGCAGCATTTTTAAATCCACTTGCTTTTAAAACAGGTAGGCCTTGATCGTGGTACATTGCAAGAACAACATCAATATTTTTTAAAGAGTCGACAGTAAACGCTGTATCTGCAGGAACTGGACCAACAAGGTTAAAACCATTTTGACTCAAGTAATCTATGACAGGCTCTATTGTTGTTATCTCTTCATCGCCAAGATATCCGTTTTCACCAGCATGAGGATTGAGTCCGCAAACTAAAATCTTTGGTTTTTTAGTATCAAAAAATTTAAAGTCATTATTAATAATAGTAATCACCTCAATCAGAGACTCTCTAGTAATATTTTTAGGAACATCTTTTAGTGCAAGATGCGTTGTAGCGAGAGCAACCTTGAGTTTTGAAGTGGCCAATAACATGACAGTTTTAGGGCTTTTGGATAGTTTTGCAAAATATTCTGTATGCCCACTAAATTCAATTCCAGCTTCATTAATGACTGCTTTATTAATAGGGCCAGTAAGAATACCTCTACAACGATTAACTAAAGTGTCTTTAGTGGCTTTCTGAAGTATCGATAGAACATACTCAGCATTATTTGGGTCAAGTTTTCCAGGTATGACTTTATTTGAAACCTTTACTGGAACGATTGACAATTGACCTGCACTTTTTGTAGGTTCTTCAGTCAAAGAAAGAGGTAAATTAAGTATTTTTGCTCTCTGTCTTAAGACGTCTGGATCGCAATAAACTTGCATGTTTTCAATTCTCTCTTTTTGGGAGTAGATAATTGCAATATCGGGACCAATGCCAGAAGGTTCGCCTGATGTATATGCAATAGACATAATTTTTTAGTTAATTTTATTGATAGTAAATACGGTCAAAGCAGCAACAGCACCTGAAAGGAACATTCCCCAAAGAATATCAGCAATGACAAGCTTTAAACTAAAAATATTCATAGATGCATAAACAGTTAAATCATAGGTTCCATAAGTAACCAAACCAAAAAAAGTGCCAATTAAAAAGACATTCAGAAGTGTATTGCTCAGGTTAGGATTGATTACGAAAAAGATTAGGCCTAGCAGGAAAACTACATAAAAAATAAGCGCCGGCGCAACTTTAAGCTCCATAAGAGACCCAACCTCTTGTTTGTACATTGGGGTGGCTACAAAATAAATCCAAAAAACATCAATAATAAAAAAGAATAGAAGGGCGATAAAGAAAGTTTTAATCATAATAATGGGTTACCTTTAGACTGCTTGAATAGACTATTCTATCAATGATACTTTAAAAGCAAGATTTAATATACTAGCTCACCCTTAGCTTGAAGATCAGCATGATAAGAAGACCTGACCATTGGGCCACTTGCAACTTGAGAAAAGCCAAGGTCATTTGCTATCATTTTGTAGTTTTCAAACTGCTCGGGAGTAATATATTCCTCAACTGCTAAGTGGTGACGGCTTGGCTGTAAATACTGCCCTAGAGTGAGCATATCAACTTTATGTTTTCTGAGATCTTTTAGAACATTAATCACCTCTTTATTTGTCTCTCCAACACCCAGCATTAATCCAGACTTTGATTTAACATGTGGGTGCCTTTCTTTAAAATCTTTAAGTAAATCAAGAGATTGCCCATAATCTGAACCTGGTCTGACCTTTGGATACAAGCTCGGTACAGTCTCTAAATTATGATTAAAAACATCAGGAGCGCAATCATCAAAAATGTTTAGTGCTTTTTCTACTCGACCTCTAAAATCAGGAGTCAATATCTCAATTTTAACAAGAGGCGTTTTTTTTCTAATATTATCGATGCAATCTTTGAAATGGCTTGCGCCTCCATCTCTTAAATCATCTCGATCAACAGAGGTGATAACGACATACTTCAGTGCCATTTTTGAGATCGTATCTGCTAGGTGCTTTGGTTCATTTTTATCTAAAGGTTTGGGTCTACCATGGGCAACGTCACAAAAAGGGCATCTTCGTGTACAAATTTGACCCATAATCATAAAGGTAGCGGTTCCGTGATTAAAGCACTCGTTAAGATTAGGGCATTGAGCTTCTTCACATACTGTGAAAAGCTCTTGGCTTCTGAGTGTTTTTTTTAACTCGTTAACTTTACTTGAATTTGCATGTCTAATTCTAATCCAGCTGGGTTTCTTTATTGGCTTTCTCTGGGCGTTAGGCTTTATTTTGAGTCGACTAACTTTAGACTTACCCTTAAGCGCCTTTATTTCAAGTTCTTGAGACATATTTAGTGAGATATTTCGTTAATTGTTTTTTAATTTTATCTAACTCAAGCTTATTATCCGTGAGATTTGACATTTGAGTTATATTTAAATCCTTGTATCCACAAGGATTAATAAGACTATATGGTTTAAGGTTCATGTCAATATTGAGACTTAGACCATGATAAGTTTTTCCTCGCTTTACCTTTAGTCCTAATGCGGCAATTTTAGACCCATCAACATAAACCCCCGGAGCACCAGGAACTTTATGTGATGCAATCGAATAATCACTTAAGAGGTCAATAATTGATTTTTCGATAATACTGACCATTTGCTTTACTCCAATCCCAAGTCTTTTTATATCAATTAGGCAATACACAATTAGTTGTCCTGGCCCATGATAAGTAATTTGACCACCCCTATCTGATTGAATGACATCTATCTCAGTTTTTTTAAGAAGATGCTCTGATTTTCCACTAAGGCCTTGGGTAAAAACACTATTGTGCTCTAAAATCCATAACTCGTCTTCTGTATGATCATTTCTGTTCTCAGTAAAGGAGATCATTTCTTTCCAGGTTGAAGTGTAGTCTCGAAGTCCTTTTTCTTTTATTTTAATCATCCAGATTTATAGAAGATAAGACACTAAAGGGGATTTCTGAAGATCTGTATTGATGGAGTCAAGTTGTTGGCGACTTGTGGCAATAATTCTGATAGTGATTGAGACATATTTCCCTTTAGAACTATTCTTAATGGAAATCTGATTTTCATGCAGTGTTCCAACATAATTTTCAATGATTGAGCAAACAGATTCTTTAAGATTTGGTTGATTTAATCCGAAAACTTTTATTGGGTATTCACAAGGGAATTTGAAGATGTCGTCATTACTTTCACTCACAAGTTAAATTTTACCCATTAAACTTACTCAATAGCAATTGTTAATAATAAAATACAGTTTTTAATAACCAACATAACAGATGTTAGAAGATTTTAGTCCACAAGAATTTCAAAGCAATTTATCCAGAGATGGAAATACTCTCATTGATGTCAGAGAAAAATGGGAGTTAGATATCTGCAAAATTGAGGGTGCAGTCAATATGCCAATGAGCTCAATTATGGAGACTTTTTCTGATTTGGACCCTGAATCAAGCTATTCACTCTATTGCCATCACGGGATGAGATCGATGCAGGTTGCAAACTTTCTATTATCTAAAGGGTTTAAATCACTGTTTAATTTGCGAGGTGGTATAGATGCATGGTCCAGAGAGGTTGATGGTTCTCTGGAGAGATATTAAGTTTCATCTCTCATTTTTTATTTAACCGTCTATAATTTTGTTTTTTCTTTTACTAAATTAATAAAATGAATCAAATTGAACAAATGTTTGCCCTTCAAAAGCAATTGAATGATGAAACAAATGGCGAAGTTTGGATGAAAGGATTCACAAAGGAAAATAGAAAAATTTCATGGTACCGCGGAATCTACATGGAAGTTGCTGAGGCCATTGATTCTTTTAACTGGAAGCATTGGAAAAATATTGATGACCAGCCAGACTGGGATAATATCAAGGTTGAATTGGTAGATATTTGGCATTTTATTATGTCCGAATCAATTCGAATTAATGATCAAGCCTATGCAAATAAACACCTAAAATTAAACGCAAAAGGGGATTTTAATAGTGATGAATTAGTGTCATTACTTGAAAATATGCTCAATTTATCAGTAACCTCAAGCATTAACCCTAAGGTTAATAACATTAGAGAAATTACTGACTTATTTTTTGCAATTATTTCTCATTTGGGTATTGATGTCGATGATTTGTATAAACGATATGTTGTCAAGAATCAGCTCAATACTTTCAGACAAAAAAATGGCTATAAAGATGGCTCATATATTAAAAATTGGGGCGGTGTTGAGGACAATGTAATTGCTTTTGAAATTATGGATAAGAACCCTAAAATTTTGCCTGTAGATTTATACAATAAACTGAATTCTGAGTATTCCAAACTAAAATAAGTGTAATGGATTCTAAGGAAGTTAAATTAACAGAATTTAGCCATGGTGCAGGCTGTGGATGCAAAATTTCGCCTAAGGTCTTAAAAGAGATTTTAGGAGGTGATTATGCGAGTATAGATTCAAACTTACTTGTTGGTCATGAATCTAGTGATGACGCTGCAGTCTATGATCTTGGTGATGGAAGGGCGCTTATTAGTACTATTGATTTCTTTATGCCAATAGTGGACGACCCCTTTCATTTTGGTATGATTGCTGGTAGTAATGCGATGAGTGATGTCTACGCAATGGGCGGTAGACCTTTGATGGCTATCTCAATATTTGGCTGGCCCATCAATTCTCTTTCAGCTGATATTGGTTCAAAAGTTATTGATGGAGGTCGTGAAATTTGTTCTCGTGCAGGAATTACTCTCGCTGGGGGTCACAGCATTGATTCACCAGAACCCATCTTTGGGCTATCGGTTTCAGGGATTGTTGAAATAAAAAATCTTAAAAAAAATATAGGTGCTCAGCCTGGAGACACTTTGTTTCTGACAAAGCCTTTAGGGATTGGCATACTCTCTACTGCGCAAAAAATGAAAGTTGTTAGCGAGATTGACCATAATCTAGCAGTTAATCAAATGTGTGCGCTAAATGATATTGGAGCTAAGCTTTCTTCGGTTGGCGGCATAAATGCGGTAACAGATGTTACTGGATTTGGTCTAGCGGGTCATCTTTTGGAGGTCTGCAAGGGGAGTCATGTCTCAGCTGAGATTTATTTTGATAAACTACCTTTGCTACCCAATATATTGAAATATATTGAAAATAAATGCGTTCCTGGAGGCACAGCGAGAAACTTTGAAAGTTATGGCAAACATTTGAGTGAGCTATCAGAACATGAAAAATCTATTGTTTGTGATCCTCAAACTAGTGGAGGGCTTCTTGTTTCAGTTTCAAAAGAGGGTTTAAAGGGCTTTCTTGAGCTTATGAGTTCTAATGCTCTTGATTTAAAGCCAATTGGAAAAATTTTAGAGCATTCAGGTGAAAATAAAACTATCATCGTAAAATGATTGTTTTAAAAGAAATTGATAATTTTTCAGAGATCTTCAAATCAAAAACCCCCTTACTTGATGTTAGAGCACCAATTGAATTTATAGAGGGTTCTTTTCCTCATGCTCATAACTATCCCATAATGAATGATAGTGAAAGGCATCAAATTGGGATTTGCTATAAAGAGAATGGCCAAAAGTCTGCAATTAAGCTTGGTCATGAGCTAATAAATGGAAAAACTAAGGATCAAAGAGTTGATCAATGGTCTAAATTCGTTAAAAAATATCCAAAAGGGGCGCTTTATTGTTTTAGAGGTGGTTTGCGCTCAAAGATTTCACAAGAATGGATTTATGAGCATTCTGGCGTCTCCTATCCAAGAATTAAAGGTGGATATAAGGCACTAAGAGCATTTCTTCTTGCAGAAATGGATCGTATATCCTCCAAAACGAATTTTTTAGTTCTTGGTGGTCAAACAGGCTGTGGAAAAACAATTCTCTTAAATAAATTTGATAATAGCTTGGATCTTGAGGGTTTTGCAAATCATAGAGGCTCTGCCTTTGGGAATAATGTAACTCCGCAGCCCAAGCAAATTGATTTTGAAAATGACTTGAGTGTAGATTTAATTAAAAAAGAAATATATAGCCATTTGTTAATCGAAGATGAGGGAAATAATATAGGAACTATTTATATTCCAGAGGCAATTAAATTGAAGTCAAGAGAGTCAAAAATTGTTGTTCTAAGGGCATTAATTGAAGATAGAATTAAAATTAGTCTTGAGGCCTATGTTATTGACATGGCTAAAAAATTTACAAGTCAAGATTCAATAAATGGGTTTGAAAATTTTTCAAACTATTGGCTTGAGAGTCTTTCTAAAATTCAGAAAAGGCTTGGCGGTCTTCGCTATAAATCACTCTTAAATCAGTTGAAGCTTGCTCTAAAAAATCACCAAAATAACAATGATTTGAATGATTATTTGCCACTTATTGAGTCTCTTTTAGTTGATTACTATGATCCAATGTATAACTTTCAAATTAGCAATAAAAAACAAAGAGTTATATATGAAGGAAACTTTCAAGAAGTAACAAATTTTTTACAGGAATTTAAGTCTTAGTTGTTATCTCTATGTCTGAGATTGGTCTAGATTGACAGGCAAGAATCTCTCCTTGAGATAGGGGCACAAGACACTCTTGATGTATAACATCTCCCTTAACAAGTTTTACAATGCAACTTCCGCAATGACCTTGTCTGCAGCTGTGATTGACAAGAACATTGTTGGCTTCAAGTTCGCTCAGAATAGAGTCTTCACCATAAACGTAGAGTGACTCGGTCTTACCATTAATATTATCAACATCAATCTTAAACATTTGATACTAAGCCACTAGAGCTTAAAATCACTAAAATCTTCGTCTTCAGAGTCAATAGTGTTGTCGATTGCGCTCACAAGATATGAAGTAATTTCAGTCTCTTGAGGGGCAACTTGAACGTTATCTGAATCAAGCCAATGATTCAGCCAAGGCAATGGGTTAGTAGTTTGATCAAATATTGGCTGCATATTTAATGCTGACATACGAATATTTGTAATGTATTCAAGGTATTGCTTTAAGATTTGAGCATTTAGGCCAATCATTGAGCCATCTTTAAAAAGATATTCAGCCCATTCTTTCTCTTGATTTGCAGCATCTTTGAACATTTGAATAACTTCTGCTTCACATTCGATGGCAATGGCTTGCATGTCAGGATCATCTTTGCCGTCACGCATTAAATTAAGCATATGTTGTGTGCCAGTAAGATGAAGTGCTTCATCTCTAGCAATTAGTTTAATAATCTTGGCATTGCCCTCCATCACTTTTCTTTCTGCAAAAGCAAAAGAACAGGCAAAGCTGACATAAAAACGGATTGCTTCTAATATGTTGACAGACATTAAAGTTAAATACAGTAACTTCTTAAGAGAGTACATATTGATAGTAATAAGCTTTCCATTAATTTGATGTTCGCCTTCACCATTTAGGAGAAAGGCTTGAGTATGTTTTATTAGTTTGTCATAGTGCTTAGAAACACTAGTAGCCCTCTGAATAATTTCTTCAGTTTTCATAATTTCATCAAAGACCGCACCAGGCTCATTAACAATTGCCCTAATAATATGAGTATAGGAACGAGAATGAATGGTTTCTGAGAAAGCCCAAGTTTCCACCCAGTTCTCTAGCTCAGGTAGTGAGACAATTGGAAGAAATGCAATATTAGGTGAACGCCCTTGAACTGAATCTAATAAAATTTGATATTGTAGATTAGAAATAAAGATATGCTTTTCATTTGGCAGTAATTTAGCAAAATCAATTTTATCTTTTGAGACATCAATCTCTTCTGGTCGCCAAAAAAATGAGAGCTGCTTTTCAGTTAGTTTTTCAAACATCTCAAACTTCTGCTGATCAAAGCGAGCAACATTGACTGAATCACCAAAAAACATTGGTTCTTTAAGGGTATCGTTGATTTCTTGATTAAATATACTGTAGGCCATAATTAGTTTAAATTAAAGTTTGCAAACTCCATCCTCACAATCATCATCTCCTTTCTTTTCAACACTTTGGTCATCACTAGCACCATCTCTAGTTGTGTGGTAATAAAGCGTTTTAATGCCATACTTGTATGCCTTAAGTAGGTCCATAAGAAAGAGTTTCATTGGGACTCTATTTCCATTATATTGAGAAGGATCATAGTGAGTATTTGTTGAAATAGACTGGTCAACAAACTTTTGCATAATTGCACATAATTGAAGGTAGCCTTCGTTGTCTTTAATATCCCAAAGAAGCTCATATTTTTTGTGAAGCTTCTCATATTCTGGGACTACTTGTTTTAGTATGCCATCTTTAGATTGTTTAACCGATATAAAGCCTCTTGGTGGCTCAATACCATTAGTAGAATTAGAGATCTGAGACGAGCTCTCACAAGGCATAAGCGCTGTTAATGTAGAGTTTCTGAGGCCTTTCTCTTGAATATTTTTTCTCAATGTATCCCAATCTAATTCGAGTTTCGTGTTACAAAAATCATCAATATCTTTCTTATAGCTATCGATCGGCATTATCCCTTTTGCATACTGAGTTTCTGAGAAAAGAGGGCAGGGGCCAAACTCTTGAGCAATTTCATTTGAAGCTTTCAATGAGTAATATTGAAGCGCCTCAAACGTTCTATGAATCAAATCGTTTCCTGAGCCATCAGAATATTTGGCATCATTTTTAGCTAAATAGTAGGCTAAATTAGTTACTCCAATGCCCAGTGTTCTTCTATTATTGCTAGTTATTTCAGCAGATTTCAAAGGATAGTCTTGGTAGTCTAGCAATGAATCTAGTGATCGAACAATAATATCAGTGATATCTTCTAACTCATCAAGACTATCAAGAGCGCCTAAATTTACTGCTGAAAGGGTACATAAAGCAACCTCACCAGCATCATCCTGGACTGAATATAGCGGTTTTGTTGGAAGTGTAATTTCCATACATAGATTAGACTGCTTAATTGGAGCTTGCTCGGGATTAAAAGCACCATGGGTATTACAATGGTCTACATTTTGAAGGTAAATACGACCTGTATTTGCTCTTTCTTTCATAAATAAAGCGAATAACTCTCGTGCATTGATTTGTTGCTTACGAATAGAGTCATCGTTCTCATATTTTTCATAAAGCTTTTTAAATTTTGACTGATCTGCAAAAAAAGCGTCATAGAGCCCAGGAGTATCATTTGGAGAGAACAATGTAATGTTTTTATCTTTTAAAAAACGCTCATACATTAGACCATTGAATTGGACTCCATAATCTAGATGTCTAATTCTATTTTCATCTGTTCCTGTATTATTTTTTAAGACGATCAAGCTTTCTACTTCAAGATGCCACAAGGGATAGAAGAGGGTAGCAGCACCACCACGAACCCCGCCCTGAGAGCAGGATTTGACTGCTGTATGGAAGTGTTTAAAGAAGGGGATGCAGCCAGTATGAGTGGCTTCACCACCTCTAATTGGGCTGCCTAAGGCACGAATTTTTCCGGCATTAATTCCTATTCCAGCACGCTGTGAAACGTATTTAACAATGGCACCTGATGCCGCACTAATAGAGTCTAAATCATCATCAGTTTCAATTAAAACGCAAGAGGAAAATTGACGAGTAGGGGTTCTAACGCCAGCCATAATTGGCGTTGGCAGAGAAATTTTAAAGTTAGAGGCAGCATCATAAAAACGCTTAACAATATTTAATCTAGATTTGCCTTTATATTCTTGAAATAAGCACATTCCAACCAGCATATAAAGTATCTGAGGGGACTCATGAATCTCTCCAGTTACACGATTTTGAACTAAATATTTTCCTTCAAGTTGTTTTACAGCGGCATACGAAAAGTTCATATCACGCCAATGATCTATGTAATTATCTAACTTCTTAAATTCAGAAGCATTATATTTTTTAAGAATATCTTTGTCGTAAATTCCTAAATCAGTGAGCTTTTTAACATGATCAATTAAAGGAGGAGGGGTAAAAGATTTAAACGCCTTTTTTCTTAAATGAAAGATGGCTAAGCGAGCAGCTAAATACTGATAATCAGGAACATCCGTCGAAATTAAGTCGGCAGCAGACTTAATAATAGTCTCATGAATATCTTCAGTTTTGATGCCATCAAAAAAAGCCAGTTGAGCGTTAATTTCGACCTGAGAAACGGAAATATTTTCAAGGTCTTGTGATGCCCAATGAACTACTCGATGAATTTTTTCTAAATCAATTGACTCTTTCGAGCCATCTCTTTTGGTAACTAAAATTTCTTGATCGACAGCATTGTCTTTAACTGCCTGTATTTCTTGGTTCAAACTCAACTCCTAAAAAGGTACTACATTTAGTGCTTCAGAAGATAAATATACACTAAATATAGAATATATATAAATTAGATGAAAAGGTATTATGAAACTCTAACCAAAAATTTATGATAAGCAATTGAAAAAAAAGGAGAATTTATAGAATTATTTTTTTTAAAAATTAAGAATTTTTACGAGAAATAAAAATTCCAGAAATAATAAACAACAGAGCAATTATGTTTTGCAGAAGGATCTCTTCACCAAGCAATAGAGCTCCCAGAAAAAAAGCAACAACAGGTATTAAGTAGTTAATATTAGATAGAAAAGTAGCTCCAGCTGCATTAATAATAATAAAGTATATGTAAGCTGCAATACCTGTTGGCAGTATGCCCAATAAAACAATAGCTGAACCACTTAATAATGGTATATCGGAAAAATTAAGTTGAATAGTTTCAGGCCATAGTAGAAAAGAGAGTAAAGAGGCCAATATCAGAACACATGTGCTTGAAATAATAGGGTCATAAGAAGTTAATCGAGCAGCAATAATCGTATTAACTGAGTAAGCACAAGCAGCACCTAGAACAAGGATGATTCCAATTGTATCATTAGAGCCATTATTAATAGAGGGTGCAAGAATAATGAGTACTCCAGAGATTCCAACAACAAAACCTATAGCTTTAAAAATATTGAGTTTATCATTGGGAAGAAAAAAATGAGCAAGAATAAGTGTGACAAGTGGCATAAAAGCCATAAGTAAACCGGCCATTCCAGATGTGATAGTAGTTTGGCCAATTGAAATAAGAAGGTAAGGAAGAATATTGCCAATAACAGCATAAATACCAAAATGAAACCAGGGTCGAAAAGCCAGTAAGAGATTTTTGTGATAGATAATAGAAATTACTAACATTGTAATAGCACCAATTGTCAGCCTATAGGTTACAACTTGCTCAGGTGAAAAAAATAATAAGGAGCGATCAGTTAGAAGAAAAGATGAACCCCAGACAAGAATAAGTGAAGCAAGGAGCATGTAATTTCTTTTGTTATCGGACATATTAGAGTTTTGGGCCTAAGTAATTTAGTAGAAGAAAATTATGAAAATAGGGTGGGACTAAGAAATATATTATCCATATATTCACTAATCAGAGTTTTGATTGTAAGAATTATATTTATTTAACATAATATAAATTATGCGAAATAAATATAGTGAAAAAGCAACAAAATATTAGATAAATCAATAAAAAACAGTGACTTACATATCGACCTCGAAATTCTTCGTTTAAGTAACTATTATTAAATTAATCGAGTAAATTGTTATCTAAAAAAAGAAAGTAGCTAATATCTAAAATTTAGAGCAAAAGGAGAATTTGAAGCAGATTTCTAACAAATTTTAAACTTTGAAGCGAAATATTGATTAATCTTTTGATCTTTTTCTAACAAACTTTCCAGTGAGTCTATATTTTTGACTAGGACTTCTTGGACTTTCTGGAATCGTGAGCTCAAGGAATTGATGATCGATTAAAGGATTAATTATTGCTGTCTTGAATTTTGATTTATTCGTTCTCTTTAAAATTTTCATTAATTCTAAAGCGGTACTTTCTTCTTTACAATTTTTAAGAATTTTAAGATGGTCCCTACTTAGTCCCTTCT
>CAYNES010000005.1:0-21138 GCA_964396315.1 uncultured Piscirickettsiaceae bacterium
ACCTTCACAATTGAATGAGGATAACAGAAATTTTATCACAAGTTCAAGAATGAATACTAGTTAATTTATAAAAAAAATAATTTAAATCAATTCAACCAGACTTTGTTTAATTAGCCTATTAGAACAATATTTCAATCGCATATGGTTTCTCAATAGTTGAATTTAATTCAACTTATTCTAATATTAATTTACGCTATTTTTTAGCTTTAATAATCAAATAATTCACCTAATACAAGAATATACTTATAAGATAATATGAGTAATTTAATCATAAAATTCAATGAGTTATCATATATTTAGTTATTTCTTACATGTATTTTCTAATAAGTAATTTACTAATATATAGTTATTTTTTAACTATAGTGGTATAAAATAACTAATATTGAGTTTTATTAACGAAGTCTATGCATATAAAAACAACTGAATATCTCGCTATGGTGCGCAATAAAACGGGTTTTTCTGATTATAAGATTGCTAAAGAGTATGAGATTAATCAATCAAACCTTAGCAAATATAGCTCTGGTAAAGCAGCTTTAAGTGAAACTCATGCCTGGCTTTTTGCCAATATATTAGATATTGATCCTGCTGAAGTGGTTGCCAATACTAAATTAGAGCATGCAATTTCAAATGGAAATAATTCGAAGGCGAAATTTTGGCAGGAGCAGCTAGATAAGATATTTTCTGAATCAAGCCCAATTAAAATCCAAATCGCTCAAATTAACCCTATTGTAGGAGATATTAAATCTAATGCTAAAAAAATTATTGATTTGACTATAGAGGCAAGTGAAATTGGAGCTCACCTTATCGTTTTTCCAGAATTAGCTCTAACAGGATATCCTCCAGAGGATCTTTTGTTACGTGATGGTTTTATAAAACAAGTTAAAGATGAGATTGATATTATATGTAATTCGATTCCTTCAGATATCTCTATTTTGTTTGGAGCTCCTAGTCAAATTGACAACAATCTATTCAATAGTGCTTATTTTATTCAAAATAATAAAGTTCAAAGTATCTATAACAAGCAAGAACTTCCTAATTATGGTGTTTTTGATGAAAAGCGTTATTTCTCTTCTGGCAATGAATCGCTAATCTTTGAGTGTCAAAATACTAGGATTGGTGTTTTAATTTGTGAGGATCAGTGGGTTGACAATCCTATTAGGCAGCTATGTCAATCAAATATAGATATGGTTATTTCTTTAAATGCATCACCTTTTCAGCTCAATAAGGGTGCTGAAAGGATGGATATTTGTAAAAAATATGCTGCTGAGTTTGGTATTTCGTTTATTTATATTAATATGGTAGGAGGTCAAGATGAAGTTGTCTTTGATGGAAATTCTTTTGTCATAAATAATCAAGGACAGTTAAATCTTGAAATGCCTGCATTTCAAGAGATTTGTTCTCTTCATACAAACTCATCACTATCACATGAATCCCTTAGTGAAGAGGCATCTATCTATTCTGCTATAGTATTAGCAACTAGAGACTATATCAAAAAGAATTCTTTTGGTGGCGCCTTAATTGGTCTATCTGGTGGTATAGACTCTGCTTTAACTCTTGCCATAGCCGTTGATGCTATCGGTTCTGAAAACGTCCATGCTGTCATGATGCCCTACCAGTATACGTCTGAAATTAGTTTGAATGATTCTGAGCTTCAGGCAAGAACTCAAAGTGTTCAATTCTCTAATGTAGATATCCATTCAATGGTTGATTCTTTTAATGACTCATTGTCTGATTTATTTGAAAACACTCATATAGACACTACTGAAGAAAATATTCAGTCTCGAGTAAGAGGAACATTATTGATGGCACTATCTAATAAACATCATAAAATTGTACTTGCTACTGGAAATAAGTCCGAAATGGCGGTTGGTTATGCCACACTTTACGGTGATATGTGTGGAGGCTTTGCTCCGCTCAAAGATATATCTAAAACAATGGTATATAGGCTTTCTAAATATCGTAATACTATATCAGATGTTATTCCAGATAGAGTTATTACTAGACCTCCTTCAGCCGAACTAGCTCCTGATCAAGTTGATCAAGACTCCCTTCCTCCCTATGACATATTGGATGACATTCTAATCAGATTTGTTGAAAAGAAACAATCTGTGGAGGAAATTATTGCACATGGCCATAGTGCTTTAGAAGTCAATAAAATTACTTCTTTAATCCTCCGAAATGAATACAAAAGACGTCAATCAGCACCCGGCCCTAAAGTTAGTAGCAATGCTTTTGGAAGGGAAAGGAGATACCCTATGACTTCAAAGTTTAAGCCATAAATAGCTTAATCTTGAAAAACTTTTAATAGGCCTTGAGCCTTATGTCTAGTCTCAGCCAATTCATTTTCAGGGTCAGAGTCATAGACAATTCCGGCTCCTGCCCTAAATGACAGTGTTTTGCCTTGTTGGATAAAGCTTCTAATGAGTATGTTGAAATCCATCTTGCCATTGTTACTTACGTACCCAACTGAACCTGTATAAGCTTCTCTTGGCATTTGCTCAAGCTCACTGATTATTTCCATACATCTTACTTTAGGGCAGCCTGTAATCGTTCCACCAGGGAATAAAGCTTTAACAATTCCTTCGATTCCAATGTTTTTTCGAAGATTTCCTTTTATATTCGATACAATGTGATGAACATAGGGATAAGTCTCTAGGGTCATAATTTCATTGACAAAAACACTCCCATACTCGCATACTCTGCCCATGTCATTTCTTTCTAGGTCCAAAAGCATAACATGTTCTGCAATTTCTTTAGGGTGGCTAATTAAATTTTCTTTTTGTTTTTTGTCAGAGTCACCTTTTCCTCTTGGATGGGTTCCTGCAATAGGTCTTGTTTCTAAAACGTTATCATTAACACTAAAAAGCCGTTCGGGAGAAGATGAAATAATACTAAAACCTTCGTATTGAATAAGAGCTGAAAATGGCGCTGGATTAGCTTTTTTCAGCTTGTTATAAATGATTGTAGAGTCAAGAAAATAACTTAAATCATAATTCCATTTTCTAGACAAATTTACCTGAAATACATCTCCGGCAAAAATATAATCAAGGCTGCTTTCAACTCCTTTAATGAATTTTTCATCATTTTCCTCTGAAATATGACCATGAATAGATTTGTTTGGAATGTTTTCCAATGAATCGATATCAGATAGTATTTGCTTAATTCGAGATTGATCATCCTCCTCGTCATAAATAAATGTCTTTTTAAGATTATGATCAGTATAAATTGCAGTGGGAACTTTAACTGCATATGCAATTGGTAGAGTTGACTTTTGTTGTTTTGTTGAGAGTATTGGTTCGATTTGACCAATCAATTCATAAGAGAGATAGATAAACCATCCTCCCACAAAGGGAAGATCTAAATTTGAATTATTTTTTTTACAAAGCTTATCAATTTCATTTAAAAAATTGAAATCAGAAAGTTCATTTAAAATGATGCTTTCTTGAGGGAAGGCAAATAATATTGAATACCTATTATTTTCGTTATGATTAACGCTTTCTAGTAAAAATGGATATCTTTCTTTATTTTTATAACAAAAAGAGGCTAAGTCGACTTTTTGTATTTCATGAATCGCCACTTATTAAAGGTTTTGAAGTAATGCTGACGCCTTACTTGATAGAGGATGATTTGGATGATTATTAATCATTTTATTTAATAATAGTTTCGCTTCACCATTATCATTAAGCTCCAGAAGAACTTTAGACAGCTCATATAGAGAGTCAGCAAATTTTGGATGATCTAATCCCATTGATTGATATTCTAGGTAAGCATTTTTAGATTCTAAAAATGATTCACTATAAAAATAGGCCCTGCCAAGCCAAAGCATTGTATCTGGCCTACTCGAGGGGCTTGGAGAAGAATCAAGATAAGCCAAAAAGAGTTCAATTGACTTTTCATAATCACCAAGAATAAAGGCATTTTTACCATCATTAAAGAGTTTGCTAGGCTTGATGTTTTCACTAGCTGTAGTTGATTGAATTGTGTTTTTATTATTTGACCGATTTAACTCTATCATCTGGAGCAGTTCATTGATTTTTTCTGAGTTCAGTCTTTGGTTTTCTCTTAAGATTTCTATCTCATCTTTAAGCGAAAGAATTTCATTGTTAAGTGCTTTTACTTCTTTATTAATTTTAAGTATTGCCAAATCAAAGTTTAACCCTTCATTGGCAATTACATTAAAACTTAAAAGTAGTAGCAGAACAAAATATGTATATCTAAACACTGTCTTTTTTATCAGGCGTGACAATAGATAAATTAAAAATTGGCTTGAAGGCTAGTATTTTAGTAATAAATGAGCTCTACTCTTCTATTCTTCTCCCAGGCCTCTTCATTACTACCAGTTAGTACAGGATCTTCTTCTCCATAACTTACTACGATGATTCTATCATCAAGGTTGTAAAGGCCTAGAACTTCCTTCACGCTTAAGGCGCGATTTTCTCCAAGCGCCAAGTTGTATTCACGCGTTCCTCTCTCATCTGCATGGCCTTCAAGTCGAAGGTTTACTGAAGGGTTGTTTTGCATAAAGTTAGCATGTTGAATAATAATTCTTGTGGCTACTTCATCAATTTCAGTGTCATCATAGGCAAAATATAGTGTAAATGACTCAGCCTGATTACCAAACTCACTAATTGCTGCTTCAGTCACTGCGGCACTTTCTAATATAGCTTCAATTAATTCTTCTTTGTTTGCTAGATTACCATCAACATCTAAGACAATTTCATCACCTAGTCCCTTAGCAACAGCAACTTCCATTAGCTCATCATCTGACATTGACTCAAGTTCATCTGACTTGCTCTCAAGGAGAGCAGCACTTTCAACGATAGCGTTAATAATTTGATCCCTATTTAGTAGATTTCCATCTTCATCAAGGAGAATTAGATCTTCAAGTCCTTTTTCTTGTGCAATAGCAATTAGTTCGTCATTTGACAATACCTCTAAATCGCTAATTGAGAAATCACCACCATCAGAAGTCATTACTAACTCGTCTTCCGACAAATCAATACTTTCTGTGGGCTCTTCGCTAGGATTAATTAGGTCTAAAAATTTATCACCAAGCTCTGATATATTTGTTGTTGCACATGAACTTAGAAAAATTACACTTGACAATAATAGAATTTTTTTTGACATTTTTTATTTCCTTAATTTGAATAGTTTGACCAACTTGGCTCCCTGAGCTCTCCATCTGCTCGCATTAATTCAACACTTTGATTGTTATGAAGTGAGATTATAGACAAAATTCCTTTGTTATCTTTATTAGTTGCATAAATAATCATACCACCATTTGGAGAAAAATAGGGTGACTCGTCGGATTTATTGTAAGTTAAAACAGTTAAATCTCTTGAAGCTATATCTAGAAGTGCAACCCTGTAATCTTTTCCAACGCGATGAATTAAAGCAAGGTCTTTTCCATCAGGGGAAAAAACTGGTTTAGCGTTATAACGACCATCAAAAGTTGCTCTAGAGATTTTTCCAGATTTTAAATCTTTGATATAAACTTGGACTTGTCCTGTTCTATTTGATGTGAAAGCAATTTTGTTTCCATCTGGCGAAAAACTAGCCTCAGTATCAATTGAAATATTCTTAGTTAATCTTTCTAGCTGTTTAGATTTGAAATCATAAAGATAAATGTCTTTATTACCTTGTTTGGAAATTGTTAAAGCAATACTTTCCCCATCAGGGTGCCAGGTTGGAGAGGAGGCAATACCATCAAATCTTGGAAGTTTAATAGCATTAGTTTTAACGCGAGTATTTTTTACAAAAACTTCTGATCTGCCATTCTTAAAAGATACATAGGCTAATTTTCTTTGATCTCTTGACCAAGCAGGAGAAAGAATTGGGTTTGGTTGAACAACTAAAGTTTGAGGGTTATGGCCATCATAATCAGAAATTTGAAGTCTATAAGTTTTTCCACCACCACTATTTTCCGTAACTGTTACATAAGAAAGTCTTGTGTCAAATGAACCTTTTTGACCTAAAAGAGCAAAATAGATTTTGTCGCTAAGAATATGTGCAATCCTTCTAAGACCTCCATCTGTAAATTCAATCTTTGATTGAAGTAATTTTTTTCGCGTTAATACATCAAAGACATATACTTCTCCATGATAGACTTTTGCACTGACTTGCCTAATTCTTCCATAGACTACCGCATCTTGCTTATTTTCTTTGTAAAAATCAAAGTCTATTGAACCAGCGACTTTATTACTGATACTCTTAGCATTAAATTGACCAGATCTATTTAGATTATTTCTAATAATTCCAGCAAGGTCAACTGGTTTTTCAAAAGTACCAATTAAATCAAATGGAAGAACAATTATAGGAAAGGCATCTTCTCTATCCTTAATAATATTAACTTCAAGAAGTGCATGTGCTGAAAAACTAATAAAAAGGGAAAAAAGTATTAATATTCTATTTAATTTCATTCTGCTTCCTCGATCCAATTCATTTGAATCGCTTCAAGCACCCTTTCGCCACATTTACTCTCACCTTCTTCAAATTCATCAAGATTCATAACCATATCTCTTAGGTCAACAAAATTAATAGTTTTTGGATCTATATCAGGAAATTTATCAGAAAGTGTAATCGCTATTTCTAAAGAGTCGGTCCAACAAATCATTATCGTAACGGGACAGTAAATCGAATGAAGTAATTTTAATCAATTCAAAGGTTTGATTTAAACAATTTTTATAATTAAAGTCTCCCAGCAGAAATAAGATGAGGGAGCTTATTTAGTTTATCAAGAATACTGTTTAATTCAATAATGTTTGTTACAACAACAACTATATGAAATAGTCTTGTTGAGTCAGGCCTTCTCTGCTGTTCAATATTTTCGATATTGACTCCAAGATTTGCTAGGATATTGGCTATTGCTGCTAATCTTCCACTTCGATTTTCAACAATACAGCTAATTCCAACTTCAAACTGCTCATTTTCATCAGAATGCCAGTCTACCTCCATCCATTGTGCATTTTTCTCTTTAAGGTGTCCAAGTTGAGAACAGTTTGAACGATGAAGTACTAAGCCTCTCATGGAGCTTAACACTCCAGTAACTTCATCCCCAGGAATTGGATAGCAGCAATGGGCAAAATTAATAGCCATACCTTTTGTTTGACCAATAGATAAGATATTAGTCGTTTCGTTATTGATGTCCTGAAGCAAATTATTTACAACAACAGCCACAAAAATTTCTGAAAGACCAACCTTGATATATAAGTCTTGAAAGTCGACACAATTGAGTTCTTTAAAGCACTTATTCCACTTATCCAAAGGAACATCATTAATTTTAATTTTTTGAAATTTGAGTGCATCTGATATCAAAAGTTTTCCTAATCTCGCAAGCTCAACCTTAGAATTATCTTTGAGATGAGCCTTGATTGCAGTTTTAGCTTTTGAAGTGACGACGAAATCAAGCCAACTAGGCTTAGGCTTAACAAACCTCCCGGTTAAAATTTCAACCGTTTGACCAGATTTTAAGCGAGTTGAAAGCTCAGCTTCGTTTCCATTAATGGTTGCCTTTTGAGCTTTTTTTCCTACATTGGTGTGGACAGCATAAGCAAAATCCAGTACTGTTGACCTTAATGGCAGCTGTATGATTTTGCCAGCTGGAGTGAAAATGAACACCTCATCTGAAAATAAATCAGATTTTGTGCTTTCCAAAAAGTCAACTGATGAATCAGTATTTTGTTGAATATCTAGCAAAGAGCCAATCCAGTTTCTAGCTAATTTTTTTGAAGGCTCATCAGTGTTTTTATAATGCCAATGCGCTGCAATTCCATATTCAGAAATAAAATCCATCTCTTGTGAGCGGATTTGAACTTCAACAAACATGTTTCTAGGACCAAATAATACAGTGTGAAGAGATTGATACCCATTAGGTTTAGGCGCAGAAATATAATCTTTGAATTTGAGTGGTATTGGCTTGTACAAACTATGAATATGCCCCAAGGCTTGGTAACAAGCATTAGTATTATCTACAATTACACGAAAAGCATGCATATCAAGAACTTCTGAAAACTTTCGAGATTTAATTTTCATTTTGTTATAAATGCTTGATGGTTCCTTTTGTCGTCCTTCTACAGTTGCATTAATTTGCTCAAACTTCAATCTATTCTCAATTTCAGATTTAATAAGATTAATTGTTTTCTTTTGGTTGCCATACTGTTTTTTTATTTTTCTTTTAATGATTAAATGTTTTCTTGGATGAAGAACTTGGAAACAGATATCATCGAGCTCCACCCCAATGCTATGAAGACCTAACCTCTTTGCAATTGGCGCATGAAGTTCAGAAGTTTCTTTAGCTTTTTGAATTATTTTTTCCTTATCCATAGAATCAATGGTTCTCATGTTATGAAGCCTATCAGCAAGTTTAATAATCATTACTCTCATGTCTTTAGACATTGCTAGGATGAGTTTTTGAAAATTTTGAGCTTGCTTTTGGGTGCTTGAAGTAAATTCTAGATTTGTTAGCTTTGAAACACCTTCGACTATATGGGCAACCTCCTCTCCAAATTGATCTCTAACTTCGTCTTTGGTTACCGAAGTATCCTCAATACAATCATGAAGAATAGCCGCCACGATGCAATAGAAGTCTAATTTGAGCTCAGCAAGGATTAGCGCAACGGATAATGGATGAGTGATGTATGGCTCTCCTGACTTTCTAAATTGCCCAGAGTGTGCTTTTTCAGCAATCAGATGAGCTTTTTTAACTAATTCAATCTCTTCTTTAGGCAGATATTCTTCTAAGACGCTACAAAGATAGGTAATTTGAGACTTGATTTGAAATAAGTTAGTAGCCATTTATGTTAATTAATCAGTTTTAAGAGTTAATCTTCTAATTATATAATCATGAAGATGTTATCTAGAAGTTCTTTTGTATAAAGGTTTCCAGACAAAGTGCACAATAGTATAATTTGATTTTTTTATTGATACTTCTCAAAACTTATAATGAAATATCGTTTACTCTTTGTTTTCTCTTTATTATTTTTTGTTGCTGGCTGCTCGGTGTTTGGCGGCAACAAAGATGCAAAAAACCTAGTTGCTGATGGCCTGACGCCTAAAGAGCTTTATGAGCAAGCAGAAGACAAAGTAGATGCTGGCTCTATAGAGCAGGCCATTGATCAATATGAGATGATATTATCTTCTTATCCAGGTTCTAAGTATGCAATCCAAGCTAAACTAGACATTGCCTTTAATCTGCTCAAACAAAAAAAATATAATCGATCAATAACTACACTTAATCAGTTTATTGATAAATATCCGAATATTCCAGCAACTCCTTATGCATACTATCTTAGAGGTGTTGCTGCAGAAAAGAAATCAAGCTCAATCTTAGATAAAATAGTAACTGACAGTGCTCAAAGAGATGTTAAAAGTGTTAAAGATGCATATAAATACTTTGTTGAATTGATTGAAACATTCCCTAATTCGAAATATACTGAGGATGCAAAAAGTAAACTAGTTATCCTCAGAAATACTCTTGCAAGACATGAGTTTTATGTAGCGCTTTACTATACTGATATTAGTTCAAACATTGCAGCTGTCAACCGATGTAAATATATTATTGAAAACTACCCAAATAGTGCTTCGATACCTGATGCTTTGCATCTAATGGCATACAACTATGACATCATTAATGCTGACGAGCTTGCAATAGATTCAAGAAAAATTTTGAATTTAAGTTATCCAAGCTATTCCCCTGGCTATTCGATTAAATAAATAGCTTACTCATAAAACTATGAACTCTTTAGAAAGAATCTTTGCTTTAAAGATATCTCTAATCATGTCGGTGAGAATGCTAGGTTTGTTCATGCTGTTTCCAGTAATGAGTGTGTATGCATCTGAATATGATTACTCAACCCCTTTTCTTATTGGAGTGGCAATTGGTATTTATGGATTAACACAAGCACTTTTACAAATTCCTTTCGGATATCTTTCAGATCGTTTTGGGAGAAAGCCGATGCTAATTGTCGGTCTTTCAATCTTTTTTTTGGGTAGTATTTTGGCCGCAACTACTTCAAATATTATTTTTGTTGTTATTGGCAGAGCACTTCAAGGTGGTGGTGCTATATCTGCCGTTCTTATGGCTTTTCTTGCAGACACAGTTAATGAGGAAAGTAGGACAAAAGCTAATGCGTTTGTTGGTTTTCAGATTGGGGTAGCATTTATGCTTTCATTATTGATTGGACCAATAATTAGCTCCAAGATTGGACTTCAAGGGCTTTTTTGGTCTATTGCCCTTCTTTCATTAATCGCAATGCTAATTGTACTTTCCCTTGAACACAAAAAGCCTATTACATACTATAAACTTTCTTTTGAGACATTTAAGAGCACTTTGACAAAAGAATTAGTGACTCTAGATTTTAGTATTTTCAGTCTTCATTTGATACTTGCTGCAGGATTTATTGTAATGCCAATTTTGATTATAGAAAATCAAATTGTTAGCATGATAGATAACTGGCATCTCTATCTTCCGGCTATTCTCTTATCCTTTTTAGGAATGCTTCCTTTGATTGTTATTTCAGAGAAATTTAAGAAAACAAAATTCATATTAATGATCTGTGTCTTTTTATTAGCTACTAGCCAAATAATATTTTTAAATGTTGCTCTTAATTTTCAGATATTTCTAGCAACATTAACAATTTTTTTTATAGCATTTAATTCAATTGAAGCTCTATTACCTTCTTTATTATCAAAAACAGCAGGCGTTTCAAAGAGAGGTTTGGCTATGGGCATATTCTCAACCTCTCAGTTTTTAGGGACTTTTTTTGGAGGGGCAATTGGGGGTTTGATTTATGACATTTACGATTTAAATAGTGTATTCTTATTCACAATATTTGTTGCAATAATCTGGTGGTTTTTGATACTTTTTATGCCACTAAAAACTAAAACTTTACAGGAGTAATAATCATAATGGCGGGGATCAATAAGGTAATTTTGGTAGGAAATTTAGGTGCTAAGCCAGAAATTAAATATGCATCAAATGGAAACGCTATAAGTAATTTATCCGTTGCAACGAGTGAATCCTGGACTGATAAAAGTACTGGTCAAAAACAAGAGAGGACCGAGTGGCATAGAGTCAGCTTGTTTGGTAAAGTGGCTGAGATTGCTGGTCAATATCTAGACAAAGGCTCTAAAGTTTATGTTGAAGGTAAGCTTCAAACTCGTAAATGGCAAGACCAGAATGGGCAAGATCGATACACAACTGAAGTTGTAATTAGTGGCTATAGTGGGACTCTTCAAATGCTAGATCGACGTGATGATATGAATTCTAATGCCCCTTCTCAGCAGTCACAACCTCAGTCACAAAAGGCTCCTGACCCTGCTCCAGCAATAACTCCAGTAGCGCCAGATGAGTTTGAAGATGATATTCCTTTCTAGCTTATTTTTTTTGAATTATTATTTAGACATAATTTCAGTTTCAAGCACAACGAAAGCTAGAGCGTTTTGACTTTCGTCAGAAATGCTCAGATGACCCTGCTTTATTCCTTTCTCTTGAAGGTATAGTCTTAATTTTTCACTTGGCATAAAGTAAGGCTTTCCATTTTCATTGCTTCTCACAGTTAAATCCTGAAAACTAACTATTCTCCCGATACCAGTACCTAACGCTTTAGAAAATGCCTCTTTGGCGGCAAATCTTTTAGCGCAGAATGCAGCGCTATCTGCTTTATTTGCAAATAAAGCTCTTTCGTGTTCAGTTAAAACGCGATTAATGAAGCCATCTCTATTTTTATTAAGGATTGCTTGAACTCTCTGAATACTAACGATATCTGTTCCAATGCCGTAAATCACTGGCTTCTTGCCTCTTGAATTAGTTGTTTCATTTCGGCTGTTGCATTTGCAAGTCCAACAAATAACGATCTTGCAATAATAGAATGCCCAATATTCAGTTCAACCACATTATTAATTGCTGCGATAGCCTTTGTATTTTCAATCGTTAAGCCATGACCTGCATTTACTTGAAGTCCAAGACTATGGGCATACTCAGTCGCCTTAATAATTTTTTTAAGCTCTAAATCCAACTCTTCACTATTTGAAGCATTTGCGTATTGTCCCGTATGAATTTCAATAATGGGCGCACCACATTCAACGGCAGCATCGATTTGATATTGATCTGCATCAATAAACAAAGAAGTTTTAATATGATTCGAACTAAGTTCTGAGCATACCTCTTTCATTCTTTGAAGTTGTGACACTATATCTAAACCCCCTTCTGTAGTAAGTTCTTGTCTCTTCTCTGGGACGAGGCAACAGTCTTCAGGTGAAATGTTAGTAGCTATTTTTAGCATTTCATCTGTGGCCGCCATTTCAAGATTCATTTTTGTTGATAATGAATGCTTTAATTGTTCAACATCATAATCCTGGATATGTCTTCTGTCTTCTCTTAGATGCAGCGTAATACTGTCAGCACCAGAATTTTCACAAATTCTAGCTGCCTCAATTAAGCTCGGATATTTTGTTCCTCTTGCTTGCCTTAAGGTAGCTATATGGTCAATGTTAACGCCTAAAAATATACTCATAGATTCGCCTATTTCACAAAAAACAATTCTTTACTTCTGAGTGGCTTATCGCCAAGAAGTGATTTTAATCTTTTTCGATTCATTTTTTTTAAAATACTTAACTCATTTGAATCATTAATAGTTTTTTTATCTTTTGAAAGATCGATAAGGATTTGTCCTGGTAAAGCCCCATTAGGATTAGAGGCAAAGCCTTGATGCTCAATAAATTCATAATTTAAATCTAAATTAATAGCCTCTCCATCAATATCGTAACCAAAATCAATACCATAGCCTAAATCCTCTAGCATCTTATTTTCAAATTGTCGAAGCGCATATTCTTTCTCATTTGGACCAAGAGTGTAAAGATTTAATAAAAAAGCCCAATAAGAGCTAAAAGTCTCACTATGCGAATCACCCTCAGGAAGTAGCCTAAGAATAAGCTCATTTGCATACATTGCTAGAATTAAGTCATCACCCAGTAAACGTCTAGGCTGATCAGCTATTTCCCATTGAGATAGGCTTTTTAAGTCTCCCCTGCCTTTAAACGAAATACTTAGACATTGAAACATTTGAAGTGAGGTTTTGCTATTTCTTGCCCCCCTTGCAACAAGTCTTAGTCTGCCAAAATCTTTTGTAAAGAAATCTAATAACAGCGAGCTTCCCTGATACATCCTTCGATGGATTAAAAAAGCCGGAGTATTGTCAACTTTAGTCATAGCCTAGAGATGCTAGAGCTCTCTTATCATCGGACCAGCCTTGTCTGACTTTGACCCATAATTCTAAAAACACTTTTGACTCTAAAAAACCTTCGATAGATTCTCTTGATTCTTGTCCAATTTTCTTTAGCATTTCACCATTTTGACCGATGACAATGCTTTTCTGAGAAGATTTATCAACAAAGATACGTGCAGCAATTCTATATAGTTTACCGTCTAATTCAAATCTTTCAATTTCAACAGTAATATCATAAGGAAGCTCATTCGATAAGTTTCTCATGAGTTTTTCGCGTATAAATTCAGAGACAACAAATTTTTGAGAGCGGTCTGTTATGTAATCTTCATTATAAATAGGCTCTTGTACAGGCAAATATTTCAGTATTAGTTCTCTTAATTTTTTAATATCTGAGCGATCAAAAGCTGAAAGAGGGAAAACTTCAGTCGCTTTAAATCTTTCGCCCAACGATTCAAGAAAAGGGAGTATTTTTTCGATTGAACTAGCTTTGTCAATCTTGTTAATACATAATAAAACCGGAACATTTACTTTACTAAGATGCTCTAAAACTCTAGCATCCTCTTTCGTCCATTTAAAAACTTCAACAATCCAAATAATTATATCGACATCGCTAAAGCTTGAACTAGCTGCCCTATTCATATATGAATTGATGGCTTTATTATTTCCAATATGTATTCCCGGTGTATCTACAAAGACCATCTGATATGATTTTTGAGTGTCAATTGCATTAATACGATGCCTAGTTGTTTGAGGACGGTGTGAAGTAATAGAGAGTTTTTGGCCAATTAATTCATTCACAAGTGTTGACTTTCCAACATTTGGACGCCCTACAACTGCGATAGAACCTGATTGGAAATTCATTAGGTTTTAATCTCTTCAAGAATCGATTGTGCACAAGCCTGCTCAGCCCTCTTGATACTTTTAGCACTTTTCTCTACCTTAATCTTTAACTCATCAACGAGACAGCTTACATAAAAAACTGCGTTGTGATCTTTGCCTTCGGTTTGTAATAATTCGTATTTTGGAAGGGAGTAGCCCTTCTTTTGAAGCAATTCCTGAAGCTGGGTCTTAAAGTCCTTTAATGAATCTTCTGGTTTTGTCTCATTCAAAAGGTCATTAAAAAGCATCAAGGTAATCTTTTTTACAGTTAAATAGTCAGAATCAAGAAAAATAGCTCCTAATATAGCCTCAAATGCATCCGCTAGAATTGATTCACGCCTGAATCCGCCACTTTTCAACTCTCCTTGACCAAGTCTAAGGTTTTCAGAAATATTAAGTTTTTTAGCTAAATTTGCTAATGTGTTGCCTCTGACTAAGTGAGATCGAAGTCTTGATAGTTGCCCCTCATCGATATTTGGGTGACGAGTATAAAGCTCTTCAGATATTACGGAACCTAAAACACTGTCACCAAGAAACTCAAGTCGTTCGTTATTGCTCTTGCTGACACTTCGATGAGTTAGCGCCGTTTTTAAAAGACTAATATCACTGAACTGATAAGAAAGATTGTTTTGAAGTTTGTCCATCAATTAGACTGCAACTGGCGCTTTGATAGGGTCGTCATGCACATAATCAATTAACTCAAAATCATCATAAGCATAATCGAAAATGCTCTCAGGCTTTCTCTTAATGGATAGAGTTGGGAGTTTTTTAGGTGTTCTTTCGAGTTGAGTATCAACTTGCATAAAATGATTTGAATAAATATGGCAGTCACCACCACTCCAAACAAAATCACCCACCTCTAGATTGCATTGTTGTGCAATCATATGCGTTAGAAGTGCATAAGAGGCTATATTAAAGGGGACACCTAAGAATATATCGGCACTTCTCTGATAAAGCTGACAGGATAGCTTTCCATCAGCAACATAAAACTGAAAAAGAGCATGACAAGGCTGAAGGGCCATACTCTCTAATTCACCCACATTCCAACTGGATACTATGATTCTTCTTGAGTCTGGAGCGCTGTTAATCAGATGAATGGCTTGCGTAATTTGATCAATTTCAACTCCTTCAGAGTTTTTCCATTTTCGCCATTGAGCCCCATATACCGGGCCTAAGTCACCATTTTCATCGGCCCATTCATTCCAAATGTTGACCTTATTTTCTTTGAGGTATTTAATATTAGTATCCCCTTTCAAGAACCAAAGCAGTTCATGAATCACCGAAGGCACATGAACCCTCTTGGTGGTGACTATCGGAAAACCCTCAGAAAGTTTAAAACGCATTTGGTAACCGAAAATACTTCTAGTGCCAGTCCCTGTTCGATCAGTTTTTTCTGTACCAGAATCTCTAACAAGTTTCAAAAAATCTAAATACTGCTTCATGTTTTTCCTTCTAAACGATAAGATTTAAGTAACAAAAATATTCCAATAAAAATCATTGGAAGACTCAGTAATTGACCCATAGTAAGCCAATCAAACGCTAGGAAGCCAATATGGGAGTCTGGAGCCCTAACAAATTCAATTATAAATCTAAAAATGCCATAGAAAATTAGGAATAACGCCGAAGTTGCCATTAGCGGTGTTTTCTTATTGCTAAATAACCATAATATAAAAAATAACACCAGGCCCTCTAAAAAAGCTTCGTATAGCTGAGTTGGAAAACGCTTCTCCCAGAGTCCGCTCTGATCAGGTGCCAAAATTCCCCATGAGCTTTCAGTAACTCTTCCCCAGAGCTCACCATTTATGTAATTACCTATTCTGCCAAATCCTAGACCAAGAGGCACCAAAGGGGCTATAAAGTCAGTGGTTTGAAAGAACGAAAATTTGTGTTTCTTGTTAAAGATTATCATTGCCAATAAAACACCAAGAAAGCCGCCATGAAAAGACATTCCACCGTTTTGAAAATTGAAAAAAGTTAGTGGGCTTGAAATGAATATTGACCAGTTATAAAACAATAAATATCCTAATCTTCCGCCTAGAACTGCGCCTAGTGCACCATAAAAAATTAGGTCATCGACATGCTTGGTATTCCATAGAGATTTTCTTTTACAACGATACCTTGCAAGAAAGTAGGCCGAGAGAAAGGCCAGAAGATACATCACTCCATACCAGTAAACTTTTACAAACCCTAAATCAGCTATTACTGGATCAATAACAATGTATTTCATAGATTAAAGCTTGCCACTAATTGTAAGATGGTGTTTAAGTTTGTTAAGGATAAGTAAATTATATGCATTATTGATTAATTAATGTATTTAACTCAATTGACATAGATTATTAATTAAATATTGAAGGGTTTTGGAGTGGCCTCTATTTTTTGATATAGCGGATGTGCTGGTTGACCAGATTTATTAATATTAAGACACATTGGGTTCGAAATTAATTCGAGTACCTCTTGATCTCTATTTAAAAAATTACCATTATTTCCCCATACTGCTAGAACCATTTTGGTTTTTTTATGAGCATTGATAATAAATAGATTATTGTCTTCACCCACTGGAAAGCTTGTTTTCATTAAATCTTTAGGAAGAGTGGCTCTAAAAGCAAATAGATTCACCATGACTAGTCCTCCAAATCCCCATTTGGTAGCATAATGAATGCATCTTCTTATTGTTGGATCATCATTATTCTCATCTGCTGTTGAAGGATTTAAACCAATAAATAAGACTGATTTTTGATTTAATTCCCATGTCCTTGTTAAGGTGTATCTATAGGTTCTACATGGCGAGAAAACGGCACTTTTTTTTATAATTTCCATTTGGTTTAAAAGTTTAACTATAAAATCATTTTAAAAAATATTTTTTCTAAATAGCCACTTAATATGATTGAAAATTTTAAAAGAGTTAGTCTAGGTCATTTTCCTACTCCTATCGAGCACTTAAAGAGTATTTCTGACTATTTGGGTGGGCCTCAGATTTTTATTAAAAGAGATGACTGTACGGGTCTAGCGACTGGAGGCAATAAAACAAGAAAACTTGAATTTATACTCGCAGATGCCTTAGACAAAAATGCTGACATTGTTGTAACCGTTGGCGCTATTCAATCTAATCACGCCAGGCAAACGGCAGCAGCATGTGCAAAACTAGGACTTAAATGTCTGATTGTTCTTGAAGAGAGGCTCAAAGATGCACCAGAAATTTATATGAACTCAGGCAATGTATTTTTAAATAAAGTTTTTGGTGCTGAGATGGTTTTGTGTCCCAAGGATAGAGATGTTTCTGACTACGCACATGAGATGATTGAAGAGAGAAGAAAAAATGGAGAAAACCCTTATTTTATTCCAGTAGGTGGAAGTAATCATCTGGGTGAACTTGGATATATTGAATGTATGAGTGAAATTATTGAACATCAAGGTTCATTTACTCATGTCATATTAGCAACTGGGAGTGGAGGTACACATGCTGGCCTCGTCGCAGGTAAAAAAATCTTTCAGAGTGACATCAAAGTTATTGGAATAAGTATTAAAGATAATAAATTCAATCAAGAAGAAACAGTGTATCAATTAGCAACTAAATCTCTTAAATATGTTAATAATTCAGAGCCTCTTCGAGAGGATGTTCTTGTAGATGATGGCTATGTTGGCCTCGGTTATGCTGAGCCTACAGAAGGAATGAAGGAGGCGCTCAGCTTGATGGCTACCAAAGAAGGTATATTATTAGATCCAGTGTACTCTGGTAAAGCATTCGATGGACTTATAGGTTTAATCAAGTCTAACTACTTTAAATCATCTGACAAAGTGCTGTTTCTTCATACTGGAGGCTCCGCCGCCATTCCAGCTTTTGAATGGGCTTTTGAGTAGTTGATTTAACTTAGTCCTTTTTCTTTCCTTGTATCACTCTGTCAAGAATTAAAGCGCAAAACAAGATAGCAATTCCAGCTAGGATGCCTTGACCAACATTGGCGTACTGAAGCGCTTCTAAGACATCTTGACCTAAGCCTTTTGCTCCAATAAGGGAGGCAACAACAACCATAGCTAGACTGAGCATCACTGTTTGGTTGACTCCAGCAAGAATAGTTGGCATCGCTAAAGGCAAATCAACCTTAGTAAGTAAATACCATTTAGAAGCGCCGTAAGCAATTGCAGCCTCTCTAATCGATTCAGGGACACCTTTTAATCCAAGCACGGTTAGCCTGACAACAGGAGTTCCTCCAAAAATCATTGTAATGATAACTGCAGACACCTTTCCAGTTCCAAAAAAAGCGATAACTGGAATCATAAATACAAACGCTGGCATGGTTTGCATAAAGTCCATAATTGGCCTTATAAAGGCATAAAATCTTGGTCGCGTTGAGCAGTAGATTCCTAGAGGTATTCCTATGGATATACTTAAGATTGCAGCTGTTCCTAAGAGCGCTAGAGTAGTCATTGCTTTAATCCAAAAACCTAAAAAACCCATGTAGGCTAAAAAAGAGAGTGAATAGAGCGCTGCTCGAGGTCCTGCTGAAAGTCCTGTCATTAATACGATGGCGCTAATAACAACAATCCAAGGAGTTGTAACAAAGAGCATCTCCAGTGAGTCAAGAACAGAGCGAATTCCAACCGTAATTGCGCTAAAGAGGACATCACCCTTTATAACTGCATAATCAAAAGTTCTTTCTACTCCATCAATTGATGCAAGTCTAATATCCGGGTGCGTTGGAAAGTCAGCAAACATTTGAATAAGTGTTGGAAAGCTATAGTGAATAGCTGAAAAGACAATAATAATGAGAGCAAAAGAAATACTTAATAAATAATTCTTAAACTGCATTCCAGGACTAATTAATTTATTTGAAAGCCACTCTGAGAAGCGTTTTTCTAGAATTGAATTTGCAAGGATGCCTTGAGCGAATCTAATAAAGAGAAACAAAACAATTCCACTAATTGCTATCCAAACTCCTGAAGCTTCAATGGCCTGAGCTTCTTGTAAATACCCATCTATTGAGTCTTCCAGGGATTTAATCGTTCTCTTGAACATTTCAACTTTGTCTGAGTTCTTCTCGATAGCAGCTTGAAGCTGTTTTTCTCTAAAATCTATCGTGGATTGGATTTTGTCTATTTTTATGTAGGCTTCTGCGCTAATGTTTCCAAAAAAACCTCTCACGATTTGTACAATAGCAAATGCTTCAATGATTAAGAACGCTAAAGACCAATTCCATATATTTCTAATACCAAACCAAATAGAACCAAATAAGAAAGCAAAAAGATTAAAAGATAAGACAAACTTAGCATTATTGTTTATTTTTTCAAATTCATGGATATAGTAATCATGACTTGTTTTTACAAAGTCTTTAATTTGATCAGCATTGAGGTATTTATCTTTACTCATCTTGACTTTCAACAATCGATATGAGTAGGTCTTTTTGAGAAACCAGGCCCATTGCACTTCCCTTTTTATTGCAAATAACTATTGGGATGTCACTAGAAACAGAATGCTCAATTAGGCTACTTAAATCATCATTCTCATTCATTTTTATTGCGTTTTTTGGGATGGCTCCATTTTTTTGAATGAATTCATCTATTGGTCTCATAATTGATTTAGCTTTTACAACTTCAAGCCTTGAGATTCCTTTAACAAAATCAGCAACATAATCATCCTCTGGATTCATAACAATTTCTTCTGGAGTGCCCACTTGAATTACCATTCCATCTCTCATAATCGCAATGCGATGCCCTACCTTAACTGCTTCATCAAGATCATGAGTAATGAATACAGTTGTTTTCTTTAATTGTTTTGACAACTTAATAAATTCTTTTTGGAGCTGTCTTCTAATCAATGGGTCAAGGGCACTGAATGGCTCATCCATTAAAAGTATTTCTGGGTCAGCTGCAAGAGCCCTTGCTAGACCAACGCGCTGCTGCATGCCTCCAGATAGCTCATGAGCATACTTATTTCCCCAGCCGTGTAGCTCAACGATGTTCAATATTTCATTAGCCTTGCCGTACCTTTTGTTTTTGTTGATACCTCTGATTTCAAGTGGCATAGCAATATTGTCTATTACTGATCTATGTGGCATCAGTGCAAAGTTTTGAAAAACCATGCCTATTTTTTTATTTCTAAACTCTTGTAAGTCATGCTTTTCAAGCGCCATTACGTCTTGACCATCTATGAGAATTTTTCCCATTGTTGGCTCTAATAGTCGATTGATGTGCCTTACTAGGGTGGACTTACCACTTCCTGAAAGACCCATAACACAGAAAATTTCTCCAGGTCTGATATCAAATGAAACATCAGAAACACCAATGACAGAGTTATATTTTTCTAAAGCCTCTTGCTTTGTAACAAGCTTATTATTTATAGCATCTAACGCTTCTTTAGAAGTATTTCCAAAAATCTTTGAAACATTTTGAATCTGTATAGAGCTACCTGAGTTTTCTGAAGACATGGCGAATTAAATAATTGAAAAAAAACCGGCGCCTAAAAAAAACGCCGGTTCTAGGTTGATCTAGTTAGATTATAGTCCTAACCAGCCATCAACTGTTTCTTCATTTTGTGACATCCAGTCTCTTGCAACTTCAGCTGGATCCCTTTGATTAACTGATACTTCGTAAGCTAACCAAGAAACGTCATCTGACGTCAACTGAAAATTGTTAAAGAATTCAACAATTGCTGGAGATTTGCCCTCTAAAGAAGTACCCCATCCAATCTGAATGTTCTTTAACGCATCTTTAGATGCAACATAAGATTTTTCATACCAATCAGCATCCTGTGAAGGCTGAATCATGTTGTAAGCAGCTGGATCATGAGTAGGTTCAGTTAACATTACTACATCAGCCATACCCCATATTGCATGTGGTTTGTAGCAATAGAATGCATAACCTTCACCTTTTTTGATAGAGTCAAGTACACGAGCATTTTTTACAGCTTCAGCAGCTCTAATTGGCTCAATACCAGCATCTAATAACTTGTAGTCTCTAACTTTAACTTCATTTACGTTTGCTGATGCCCAACCATCTGCACCAATCCAAAACTCACCTTTACCATTGCCATCACTATCCA
>CAYNES010000006.1:0-21124 GCA_964396315.1 uncultured Piscirickettsiaceae bacterium
GAGCGCCTATTATCGAAATTTTTAACCAAAAAGTCAAGCTAAATAGCAAGTTTGAGCGATATTATTATCATTCTAGAAGAATCATGTTCATTTCGATATAAAATTTCAGTATTAATAGCAATAATTCTTAGTAATATGGCAAGTAAAGTTCTTAAAGTGGCGCTGACTGGTGGCATTGCATCTGGAAAAAGTTTAGTAAGTGACTTACTTGAAATACATGGTTGCAGAATTATTGATCTTGATGTAATTTCACGTGAAGTTGTCATGCCTGAAACGGAGGGTCTTAGAGAACTGGTTGATTCTTTTGGTGAATCAATTCTATTGAGCGATGGCTCTCTTAATCGAACAAATCTTAGAGATGTTCTTTATAAAAAAGGAAGAAATAGGGCCTTGATTGAGCAGATACTTCATCCTAAGATACTTCAAAAAATGAAATCTTCAATGGCGGATTGCCGTGAGGGAGTTATGGTAGTTGTTATTCCTCTTCTAGTTGAAAAACAATTGTGGGGGCCGTTTGATAGAGCTGTTGTAGTTGATTGTGAGAATGAAACGCAAATAAAACGCCTCATGGAAAGAGATGATGTCGATGCAGAAAAAGCCAAAACCATGTTACTAGCACAGGCTAGTCGTGAGCAGCGACTTCAATTAAATGAACATCTTCCAACGGATATCATTGAAAATAACGCTAAAGTCAGCGATCTTAAAGATAAAGTCAATGCACTCAACCAGAAGCTTATTTCACTTATTTGACTAGTATATAAATAAAAAAAATTACTCGTTCCTTATGAGGGGGTAGACCTTTGGACTAAATATGCTTCGGTTTGCCATCAGGATTAATATAAATGAAACCAATGCTGTTGAACCCAATATCCAAAGAGTTAAGCCAAGATCAAAATGCCATGTGAGCTGCAATGTATTCTCTACAACAAGGTAAGAACTTAAAGCCGCAACTGTAAGCGCAAAAAATATTAGAGTGCTGTATATAAGAGCAAACTCTATTGTCATTGCCCTTAGTATCGTTGGGAAATCTACACCTACTATCTTATAGATTAGGTTGTTGTACCTTCTAAATGTTGTTTGCACTAATACAGCGCTAACAATAACAATTAATCCAATGACAATGACAATTAAAGATATCGCTGTAACTGCAATAAATACCTTGCTCAAAACTTCACTTACTTGAGACAGGATTCTATCGATCTTGATTGCTGATACATTTGGAAATGTTTCAACGATCCTTGCCAAAATATCACTAGATGGTATGTCTGACTTTAAAGTTCCAACATACTCATAGGGCAGTTTGTTTGCAAAAGCCTTGTTGATAATGATAGCAAAATTTATTGATATATCTCTATAGTCAACCTCTCTAAAATTCTTAACGACACCAGTTACATCTCTGCCCAAAATGTTTAGAGTAATCTTGTCATTGATTTTCATTCCTAGGTCATAGGCGGCCCTACTGTCCATAGAAATAAACATCTCATTCTCATTTCCTGGCTCCCACCACTCACCCTCAATAATGGGGTTATCTGGCTTTGGCTTTTCTGACCAAGATATCCTCCTATCTCCTCTTACAACCCAAGCCGACCTATTATTCTCAGAAACAACTTCTCCTATAGGGACTCCATTTAATGAAATAAAGGATGCACTAGCCATTGGACTAAATTCAAGCTCTACGTTTGGATCAACGCCTTTGATGAAGGATTCAAGGTCGCTTTGAATATCCCTATCAATTCCGACAAAAAATAGATCTGGAGCCATTGATGGAATGCTATCTGAAATTTCTTTTTTTAAGTTGTTAGACACAAAGCTTAAGGTAAGCAACAAGGTTAGCCCAATACCTAAGGAGATTGTCATAATTGGTGCAAGTGACTTTTTGGCAACAATATTTCTGAAAGCAATTCTATAGCTATTGTTAGTAAATCTATAAAACCGTTTAATAAATAAAATTAGTAGCTTTGAGACTCCATAAAAAATAAACATTGTCATAAAAAAAGCCATAAAGTATAAAACTGTATAAAACTTCTGTTCCGTTTGATTGACAAAATACGCCATCAAGATCAATACTAAAACGCTTAACAAAAGAATATTCTTGAGAGAAAAGTTCAAGCTTACAGGATTAAAAGTGTTCCTAAATAAAGCACCCGCTTTTATTGCACTAATTGAATATAGAGAGGGTATTGAAAAAATTAATACAACTAAAAAACCAATGAAAAGGATATTAAGAAAGCCAAGAAAACTAAACGTGGGCTGTAAGTCAATTCCAAGAGCTTTAGGTAAAAGTTCATTCGCCAATAGCGGACTAAAAACTCCAATCAAATAAGCGATAACTGAGGTCAATACAAGTATTAAAAGGATCTCATAAAAATACATAGTTTGAATAAAGCTTGATGAAAAACCTATTGATTTTTTAACAGCAATGCTAGTATTATTTTGATTAACAAAAGAGAGGAGTGTGTTGCTGATTCCAATACCTGCAATAACCATTGCACTAACTGAAACCAGATTCAAAAAATTTGAAAAATTATCTATGACCCTATTAAGGCTCTGGCCACTCTCTCCAGGAAGTCTCGTTGTAATTGAATCATCATAGGCAACAATAGACTTGACCAAATCCTCTTGCTCGTCGTTCTGAATTGAGTTTTTAAATTTAATTCTATACTCGTGGTCGAGAAAGCTACCTCCAGAGTTCAGTCCAAATTGATCATAACTACCCATACTAATGATTGCAAATTCACCAAACACAGCGCTTTCAGCCAAGTCTGGAACAGAAGAAACCAATCCAGCAACTTCAAACTGTTGGCCCATAATAACAACATCATCTCCAAAATTGAGCTTAAGTAGCTTTTGAATGCTCTCATTAATTAACACAGCTGGTTTTTGCGAATTAACAAAAACTCTCTCTGCTGCACTTTGTGGAATTGTTTCAATTTCACCATAAAGCGGGTAACTATTATCTACAGCCCTCAACTCTGTAAATACTGGTGACTCTCCTTCTTTTGAAAGCATTGTTCCAAACTCAATAGCAGAGCTGACCTTTCCTAAGGCGTTAAACTGATCAATAATCTCATCTGGGAGAGGGTCTATCCCACTTGTCACCTGAATATCGCCCCCAAGAAGCTCTTTCGAGTTGTTTTCTATTTCACTATTCAAAGCTTCCTTGACAGAAAAGGTGAGCGATAGAAGCAACAAACTAACGAAAAGAGTTGAGGTGACAACCCACAGTTTCTTATAACTTCTCGAGAAGTCTCTTAAAGCATATTTATTGATTAATTTGAATTGCCTTATATCAAACAATCTGCCCATCCCTGATCTCAATAATACGGTCGCATCGTTCTGCAATTGAAGTATCGTGGGTTACCATCACAAGTGAGGTTTGACTTTTCTTTGTATAGTCAAAGAGCAAGTCGATCATACTTTCTGAGTTTGCACTATCAAGATTTCCAGTGGGCTCATCAGCCAAGATAATTTTAGGTTTATTGATTAAAGCCCTCGCTATTGCAACTCTTTGCTGCTCTCCTCCAGACAACTCGCTTGGAAGATGATGAAGCCTGTGAGAAAGGCCAAATTCATCGAGAAGATTTTCGGCATCTTTTTCCAGATTGAATTGTTGGTTTGCTTCAAGTGATAATAAAACATTCTCTACCGCAGTAAGGTTAGGAATCAAGTAAAAGGATTGAAATACAATACCGATATTCTTTCTTCTGACCTCAGATAACTCATTCTCCTTTAGTCCAACAATTTCCTGATTGTTAACTTTAACTGAGCCTGCCGATGCAGTCTCAAGGCCAGATGCAAGCATAATAATAGAAGTCTTTCCAGACCCGCTTGGCCCAACAATGGAAACAACCTCTTTGCTGTCAATCGAGAAACTGATACCTTTTAATACTTCAACAGTGTCTGATTTTGTACCGTACTCTAATGAAACATTATCGAATTGTATTGCTGCACTCATTTCAAAATCTATTATAAAATTCAGCGCATGATTATCTCAAAAATACACGCTATTAAGTCATTATTTATATGCTTAATGCTGACGTTATTATTCACTAATGTTCATGCACAAAGCCCTATAAAAATTATGCTTTATGGCGATAGTTTAATGGCAGGCTATGGACTTCCGCAACAATACAATCTAGCCTCTGAGCTATCAAAAGAAATTAAAGTTAATGAAACAATGATTAGTTTTATTAATGCAAGTATTTCTGGAAATACTTCAAAAAATGGCCTATCAAGAGTTGACTGGTCGCTTGGCGATAGTCCAGATATAGTTATTTTATGCCTTGGTGCAAATGATATGCTCAGAGGACTTGACCCAGCACTTACAAAAAACAATCTGGATTTAATAATTGATAAGTTTATCAATAATAATGCGCTAGTTATTTTGGCTGGAATGCAATCACCTGAAAGCATGGGCCCTAAGTACAAGTCAGAATTTGACGCAATCTACCCTGAACTTTCTATGCAATACAATTTAATTTTTATGCCATTCTTACTAGAAGGGGTGGCGCTTGAAAAAGATTTACTTCAGTCTGATTATCAACACCCAAACGCTGAGGGAATCAAGGTTATGGCTAAGAACCTTAGTCCATATATTTTTCAGGCTATTGAAAAGCTGTAATTTAAAAACACGTTATTTAATTAATAGCCGATTCACGGTCTCGCCATTATCCATGTGAGACTCCATAATCTCATCAATATCTTCTTCATCAATATATTGATACCAAACATTATCCGGATAAACAACTGCTACTGGTCCATTTTCACAGCGCCCAAGACATCGAGATTCGCTAACTCCTAGCATGCCCTCCCCCAAAGTTCCGTTAGCACGACACTTGTCTTTGGCATAGCGGTACATCTCTTTTGCGCCATTCTGTGAACAGCACTGTTTTCCATCGGCTCGAACATTGTTGCAGAAAAATATATGGCGTTTATAGAAGTTACTCATAGGTTAATAGCTTTTTTATAACAGTGTTTTTTATCTATGCCGGTAATCTTAGCTGCTAATTTAGCCGCCTGCGAAGCGCCCATTTCAGAACAAAGAATCGGCAATATCTTGTCAAGTTGAATCTGCGCCTCATTAAAATCTATTTTATCGGCTGGTGAGATTATAATCACAAATTCCCCTTTTTGATGGCTTGAATCACTCGCAAGGTAATCAATTAAATTAATCAGGTTGTCATTAAGGATTGTCTCGAAGGACTTTGTTAGTTCTTTTGCCAGACACGCTTGACGATTTTCACCAAACACCTCAAGCATATCCTTCAATGTTGATAATATTCTATTGGGAGACTCGTAAAAAATAATCGTCTCATTGAGGCTTTTTTTAGTTTTTAACAGCTTCAATCTTGCGGGCTGTTTTGATGGTAAAAAACCAAAAAAGCTAAAGTTGTTACTCTCAATGCCTGAGGAAGAAAGAGCGGCAATGATAGCACTTGGACCAGGTATAGGCACTACATCAATGTCATTTCTTTTTGCCTTTAATACTAAGTGATAACCAGGATCACTAATTAGCGGTGTACCTGCATCGCTTATAAGTGCAAATGATTTTCCAGAGCTAATCTCAGCAATAATGTCATTGACTTTCTCGTTCTCATTGTGCTCATGAAAAGCCCTTAAAGGAGAATTTATCTCATAGTGAGCAAAAAGTTTTTTACTGTGCCTTGTGTCTTCAGCCAGAACTATGTCCACCTTCTTAAGAATCTCAACTGCTCTAATAGTAATATCACTTAAGTTTCCAATAGGTGTTGCAACAATGTAAAGCAATCCACTCATAAAACAGGCTATAGTTATGGTTACTATTATTATGCTTTATTAATTGTAAACGTTATCGAAATTTATATTTATGTTTGGGTTTTGAAAGAATCTACTTTAAAATAACAGATACAATATTTCGTTTGTTTTTAACAAGCTAGAAACAAGGAGACTTAATGAAAAAAGTAATTATCCTCTGCGCAATAATCATCTCTTCGTCAATTTTAAGTTCTTGCTCACCCATAGTTCAAGGTGCTGCTGCCGTTACAACAGTTGCAACTATGTCAAATGACCGCAGAACAATGGGGGAAATTTTAGATGACAAAACTCTATATATGGATTTAGGGAATATGGTCAGTAAGGACTCCATGTTGGAAGATGCACATGTTAACTTTAATATTTATAACCAGGCGGTTTTAATAACTGGTGAAGCGCCAAGTGAAAATACAAGAGAGTACCTTGAAAGTATTGTTAAAAGCAAGTCAACAAAAATAAAGCAGCTTATCAATGAAGTTGAAGTGATGCCTAATAGCAGCTATCTAGACAGGGCAAAGGATGGTGTTATTACTGTTCAGATTGAAACACTATTCTTTGACCAAGAGGTCTTTCACCCTAGCCATGTTTCAGTTCTTACGGAACGAGGCGTTGTTTACTTGATGGGCTCTGTTACAAAAAGAGAGGCCGAACACGCAACAAATATAGCCAGTAAGGCGAAGAATGTGAAAAAAGTAGTCAAGCTCTTTAATTATCTTATGGCGAGACCAGCTAAAGAAGTCGAACGAGACAACAAGAGAAAAGCTGAGGCAGAAAAAAGAGCTGAGTTAGAGGCTAAAAAAGCTGAGTTAGAGGCTAAACAAAATGAACTTAATCAACAGCTTTATGAGCTAGGATCTGATTAATTTCTTTATCGGCGCAAATGTAAAGCGATGCTGTCCCTCAATTGGGCCATAATTTAAAAGCGCCTCATAGTGTTCTTTTGTCCCATATCCCTTATGCCTTGCAAAGCCGTATTCAGGATAGACCTGGTCAAGCTCCATCATTTGTCTATCTCTGGTGACCTTTGCTATGACTGAAGCAGCTGATATGACGGGTTCAATTAAATCGCCCTTTACAATTGCCTGACAATTTTCTATGTCGGGGCATCTATTTCCATCAACAAGGACTTTGAACGCTTGATGATTATTTCCAATCTGAGTTTTCAATTCATCTACGGCTCTTTTCATTGCCAGCATGGTGGCCTCTAAAATGTTAATTTGGTCTATCTCCTTGCTATCAGACTGAGCAAAAGACCAATAACACTCAGCAGTAATTTGATTGTAAAGTGCTTCTCTTTTCTTTTCAGACAATTTTTTGGAGTCAGTAAGGCCATCAATTTTAAACCCTGGAGGAAAAGCAACTGCTGCTGCCACGACAGTTCCTACCAAAGGACCTCTCCCAGCCTCATCGACACCAATGACTACCATTATTTATTCATGCTATAAGCCCTTAAAGCCAATATCGGTCCTAAAATAACTTCCATCCCAATTCACCTCGCTGACAAGCTGATAAGCCTTGTTTTGAGCATCCTTCAAATCTTCACCAAGAGATGTAGCGCACAATACACGCCCACCATTGCTTAGTATTTTCTTATTATTAAGTTTTGTTCCAGCATGAAACACCTTAGAGCTCGATGATGATTCAGGAACACTGATTTCCTCTCCCTTTTGATATGAGCCCGGATAGCCCTTTGCGGCCATGACAACACCCAAAGATGTTCGATCGTCCCAGTTAGCAGTAGCCTTGTCTAAAGAGCCATTCGCCCCCATCAGGCATAGTTTTGCTAGGTTTGACTGAAGACGCATCATAATTGGCTGGGTCTCAGGATCTCCAAACCTGCAGTTATACTCAAGAACCTTAACATTTCCATTTTGGTTAATCATAAGCCCCGCATACAAAAACCCTGTATAAGGCATTCCCTCATTTTTCATAGCCTCAACAGTCGGCTTTATAACTTTCTCCATAGCATTTTTATAAACCAAATCAGTTACAATTGGTGCTGGCGAATACGCCCCCATTCCACCTGTATTTGGACCTTGATCTCCATTATCTCGTGCTTTGTGGTCTTGCGATGTGGCCATAGGCAAAATGTTGTTTCCATCAACCATCACTATAAAACTTGCTTCCTCACCCTCCAAAAACTCTTCAATCACAACTCTTGAGCCAGCCTCTCCAAAGCGGTTACCTTCAAGCATATCATTAATTGCATTGGATGCCTCCTCAAATGAATTAGCAATAATGACACCTTTACCAGCAGCAAGGCCGTCCGCCTTAATAACAATGGGCATACCTTTTTCTTTGACATAATCTATCGCTGGCTTAGTTTCAGTAAAGACCTTATAGTAAGCCGTTGGGATATTGTTTCTATCTAAAAAGTCCTTACAAAACACTTTTGATCCCTCGAGCTGAGCAGCTTTCTTTGATGGCCCAAAAATAGCAATTCCTTCATTTTTAAACTCATCAACAACTCCAAGAACAAGTGGAGCTTCTGGCCCAACTATAGTGATGTCTATTGACTCTTCTTTGGCAAAAGATATAAGCTCAGGAATATTTTCTGAATCGATACTGATATTAGTTATTTTTTTCTCTAGAGTAGTTCCCGCATTACCGGGCGCCACAAAAACTTGCCCTACCTCGTCAAATTGAGCACATTGCCAAGCAAGTGCATGCTCTCTGCCGCCCGATCCAATAATTAAAACTTTCATTTTTGTCTCTCTATAAATTTTAAACAACAACTAAATAAATAGCCTCTTTGGCAAAACTTCAGACAAGTTATTGCTTTCACCAATTCCAACAAATCTTTTATTGGAGTCATAAATTTTAATTTTTTGAGGAGTATTTAAATCATTACATTTTATTTTTCTACCAAACTTAATGTCAGTAGACTGATCATAATCTAAATAAACCGACTTCAAATTTGGAAGCATTTCATCTGACCTAATAAGTAGTCTATCTAACTCTGATAGGTTCATTTCTTTAAGATCTTCAAACGTTTTACTTTGAGCAATATCTAAGTGAGCAAAGCCTATCCTTCTTAGCTCAATTACATGGCCACCACAATTCAAATATTTTCCAATATCTTCAATTAAAGTTCTAATATAAGTGCCTTTTGAGCAGCACACTTCGAGAGTTAAGATATCATCTTCAAGGCTAATAAATTGTATTTCATAAATGCTGACTTCTCTTGGCGTTCTTTCAACCTCTATCCCTTTTCTTGCAAGCTTATATAAGGGGGTGCCATTTTTTTTGAGCGCAGAAAACATGGGTGGAACTTGACTAATGACGCCAACAAACGTCTTTAAACAATCTTTTATAGCTGCCTCATCTACTTTTTTTGTTGGGCCGTATTTACTAATCTCGCCCTCTGAGTCTCCAGTATCACTAACCTCGCCAAGCTTTCCTTTTACAAAGTATCGCTTGTCGTCATCAAGCAAGAATTGAGCTACCTTAGTTGACTGGCCAAAGCAGATTGGGAGGAGTCCGCTCGCTAATGGATCAAGGCTTCCTGTATGCCCTGCTTTATTAGCGTCAAATAAACGTTTGATTTTTTGCAAAGCAGTATTTGAACTTTGGCCAGATGCCTTATCTAAAATTAAAACCCCATCAATATCTCTACCATTTTTGTTTCTTTTAGACATAGACTATGGATTTACAATTTACTTAGCAGGTCGTCCATTCTAGCGCCAGTATTTGGAGCTGTATCGTAAATAAAACTGAGTGCGGGAGTATGCCTTAGATCTAGAGATTTTGATAGAGATGATCTAAAAAATCCACCTGCCTTATTGAGTAAACTAGCGACCTTTTTGTGCACATCATCCTCAACAGAGAAAAAAACCTTAGCGCTTGTTAAGTCTCGACTGACAATCACATCAGTAATGATAACGTTTTGCAGTCTAGGGTCTTTGGTGCCAGTTGTCAGCAGGAGAACTAGCTCTCGCTTGATAAGCTCATTAACTCTATCCGCTCTAAAGCTTGGCTGTTGAGGCATTTAGTATCTGCTTCCTATAATGAACGAGCTCGCTCAATTCGCTCAAAAACTTCAATCTGGTCTCCTGGCTGAACATCCGTATAGTTAAGAACACCGATACCACATTCAGTACCAGATTTAACTTCTTTAACGTCGTCTTTAAAGCGCCTGAGAGACTCTAATTCACCTTCATAAATCACAACGCTATCTCGCAAAACTCGGATAGGGCTGTCTTTCCTAACCACTCCCTCTTCAACCATACAACCAGCAATGTCTCCAAACTTAGGAGACCTAAACACATCCTTGACGCCAGCTATTCCAATAATGTTTTCACTAAGCTCTGGGCTAAGCATTCCACCCATAATGGCTTTAATGTCGTCAATCAAGTTATAAATAATGCTGTAATACTCTATCCTAACACCTTCGGTGTCAGCGCTTTTTCTGGCAACCGCATCTGCTCTAACATTAAAACCTAGGACAATTGCGTCAGAGGTGCTAGCCAAGGAGATATCAGTATTATTAATTGCTCCAACTCCTGAAGAAACTACTTTGACCTTCACCTCTTCGGTTGATAACTCTTCTAATGCTTCAACAAGTGCCTGGGCAGAACCCCTTACATCAGACTTAATTAATACGTTAACTGTTGAAATTTCACCATCTTCCATTTTTGAAAAGAAATTATCCATCTTTTCGGCTTGTTGTTTTTGTAGTTTGGTCTCACGGTCTTTTGTTTTTCTAAACTCAGCAACTTCTTTTGCCTTTCTTTCACTCTCAACTGCTAAGACCTCGGCGCCTGACTCAGGAACTCCTGAAAGACCTAGAATCTCAACTGGAGTTGAGGGCCCTGCCTTATTAATTGGTTTACCCTTATCATCAATGATTTGCTTTACCTTGCCAAATTCTAAACCAGCAATGACGATATCACCTTTATTTAGAGTTCCTGATTGAACTAATACAGTAGTTACTTTCCCACGCCCCTTATCTAAACGAGCCTCAAGAACAACTCCGCTTGCTGGCTTATCTGCAACTGCATTAATCTCTGCCATTTCAGCAGTCAAAGTGATGCTCTCCAATAGCTCATCAATACCTTCACCTGTATGAGCAGACACACCTACCATCAGAACATCTCCACCCCACTCATCTGCAATCACATCATGGGTTGAGAGAACTTGTTTGACCTTGTCAATTTCAGCGCCCTCTTTATCTATTTTGTTGATAGCCACAATGATTGGCACATTAGAATCTTTGGCATGCTTAATGGACTCAATAGTTTGAGGCATTACGCCGTCATCGGCGGCAACAACTAGAATAACAATATCAGTGGCTGATGCTCCTCTAAGGCGCATCTTGGAGAACGCAGCATGTCCTGGAGTGTCAATAAAAGTGATTAGACTCCCTTTTTGCTCAACCTGATAAGCTCCAATATGTTGAGTAATTCCGCCTGCCTCAGCAGAGGCTACTTTCGACTTACGAATATGGTCAAGAAGTGAGGTTTTTCCATGATCAACGTGACCCATAATCGTAACCACTGGAGGCCTTGGTGTAGACTCTGCATCATCACTATCAACTTGAACTAAACTGTCTTCAACAGTTTCCTCGTTGCTCGCTATTGGAGTATGCCCCATCTCTTCAACAACTAGGATTGCCGTGTCTTGATCTATGACATCATTGAGGGTTGCCATAACGCCCATCCCCATCATAACCTTCAAGACCTCTCCAGCCTTAGTAGTCATCTTAAGTGCAAGCTCAGATATCTTGATTGTTTCCGGTATCAGTATTTCATGCTTTATCGGCTCTACTGGCATATGGAAGCCATGCTGTGCCTGCTCATCCTGGACTTTTTGAGATATTTGCGTCCTCTCTTTTTTCTTAAGTTTTCTATTTGGATTATGCTTTGCGACATGGAGTTCTTTTCTTTTAGGAGCTGCCTCTTGGGCAGATCTTAACCTCTTTGGCCCCTTCTTTTTTTCTTTTGCTTTATCAGACTCAGTCTTTTCTTTTTCTTTCTTTTCTTTTTCTTGTTTCTCAGCCAGTTCTTTTAAAGTTTTTTGGGTCTGTAATTCTTCATTTTTTATTTTTTGCTGACGAACCATATCGTTCCGCCTTGCATCCCTCTCCTCGTCTTTTTGCTCAGCAATTCTGCCCGCTTCTAAAGCCTCTTTAGCTTTTATTACAGCTTCATTATCAACCTCTTCAGACTGATTATTTTGAGGAACTTCACGCTTCTTTTTAACCTGAATTTTGACTCCACCAGAAGATGAACTTGAGGCAGGTTTAGTGGTTTTTCTTGATACAGAGATACTTGATTTTGTTGCAGAACGCTTACTCAAGCTAGACATGAGAATCTGCCTTTCTTCAGATGAAATATTTGAATCTACAGCCTTGCCCTCAATTCCGGCAGCTGACAAGATAGAAATAACCTGGTCCGGTGACTTTTTAAGTAATTTTGATAAAGTTTCAACTGTATGTGCCATATTTCTACCTATATTTGAGGAACGATTACTATAACAAACCTCTTAGATTAATCAAACCAGCCCTCTTTTTCTCTGGCTGCCATAATAACAGCAGATGCGATCTCATTACCAATATCTTGAATCTCTAACAATTCAACAATTGAGAGTTCTGCCAAGTCGTCCACAGTATTGATATCAGCTCCGACAAGCGCTGAAGCAAGAGAATCATCAACGCCCTCAACTCCAAGCAAAATTTCAGTAGCCTCTGCTTCATTGAGGGCTTTGACGAGTTGAGCATCCTGTGCTCTTTCTTGAAGCTCATCTACCATCTCAGAGTCAAACTCCTCAATCTTGGACAGTGTTTCTGCTTCGGCCTCAGCAATATCATCGAGACTTGTATAGCCTTCATCAATCAATACTCCCGCAACTTCAGCATCTACGCCAAGCTTTTCAGCAAGTTTTTCACCTGTCTTTTGCATCTCTTGTGCTTGCATCTCATCTGCATCATTTAAAGACATAACGTTAAGCTTCCATCCTGAGAGCTTGCTCGCTAACTTGATATTCTGACCACCTCTTCCAATGGCAAGCGCTAATTGATCTTCTTCAACTGCAATATCCATAGACCTCTTGTCCTCATCGACAACAATTGAACTCACCTCTGCAGGCGCCATAGCATTAATCACAAATTGTGCAGGATCGTCATCCCAAAGGATAATGTCAACACGCTCTCCATTGAGCTCATTAGAAACAGCTTGCACTCTAGCGCCTCTCATTCCAATGCATGAACCTATCGGATCAATTCGCTTATCTTTAGCTTTAACTGCCAGCTTTGAACGAAGACCAGGATCCCTTGCACCAGCCTTAATCTCAATCACGCCTTCACTTATTTCAGGGACTTCCATCTCAAATAGCTGAACCATCATATCATTGGCAGTTCGGCTCAAGAAAATTTGGGCACCTCGAGGGGTTGACTTAACTTCTTTAATATAAGCTCTCAAGCGGTCATTTTTTCTTATGGACTCATTAGGAATTAAGTCGTATTTTGAAATCATGCCGTCAATTCCGCCCATATCAACATAGACATTTCCTCGATCGACTCTCTTAACTGTAACCATAACCACTTCGCCAACTCGCTCAGAATAGTTATCAACTACAACTGTTCTTTCAGCTTCTCGAACCTTTTGAATAATGACCTGTTTGGCAACCTGCGCTGCAATTCTTCCAAATTCAAGAGATTCCATTGGCTCCTCAACAAACTCATCGACATTCAATCCATTTGATTCAGCTTGGTATATGTGCAATTCTGGATCAAACATTGTTCCGTCATCATCAACAAATTCTTCGCCATCTTCGATGACTTGCCATTGCCTGAAGGTCTTAAACTCGCCAGTATGCCTGTCAACTTCAACTCGCACTTCTATATTGCTGCGCTTCTTTGTTGCAACTGCTAGCGCCTCTTCCAATGACTCAAGAACATCCTCTTTCGTAATGTTCTTTTCATTTGAGATTGCCTCAATCATTAAAAATAACTCTTTGCCATCCATCGGCTTCTCCTAAAAATGAGCAACTAAATTTGCTTTTTCTATTAAATCTATATCTAAAGTAACAGGGCCGAGCTCTGTCACTAACTCTATTTCATTGTTTTTTTCACTCACACTTCCAATTGCGCCAGTAAAGTTTCGTCTGCCCTCAATAGGCCTATACGTTCTTATACGAACATCATTTCCCAAAAAACGCATGTAATGAGAAACACTAAAAAGAGGTCTTTCAATTCCTGGGGATGATACCTCAAGATTATATTGCCCACTAATTGGATCCTCAACATCCATTATCGCACTGACCTGACGAGACACAACTTCACAATCATCAACTCCAATACCTTTCTCTGAATCTATATAAAGTCTCAGTACAGAGTGTTTGCCACTGGAAACATATTCAACACCCAAGAGCTCATACCCTAAGTCATGCACACTCGGGTTAAGTATTGAAAGCACTTTATCCGCTATCTTAGCCACAAAAAAACTCCTAATAAAAACCCCCAAAAGAGGGGGTCTAAATTGGTAGCGGGGATAGGATTTGAACCTATGACCTTCGGGTTATGAGCCCGACGAGCTACCATGCTGCTCCACCCCGCACTAAAGAGGCGAAATTATACGCCGAAAACCTCGCCAATTCAACATTTTTTGCCCGTCATGCTCATTATTATCCAATCTGATTGGATTATAATATGCCGATGAAGCGAATTAGACTCGGCGTATTGATGGATGATATTTCCAGTATTAAGCCAAACAAAGACTCATCCTTTGCAATGATGCTAGAAGCTCAGGCTAGAGGCTGGGAAATTCAAACCTTTGATAGCTCTGATATGTATTATTCTGAGGGCAAGGTCTATGCCTCTTCGAGAAGAACAAGGGTTCAGGACTCAGATACAAACTGGCATAAAGTAGAGGCCTTCAAAGAGATTAATTTAGGCTCTCTTGATGTTGTCTTTATGCGCAAAGACCCGCCCTTTGATATGGACTATATTTATGCAACTTATCTACTCGAACAATTAGAATCGGAAGGGGCTTTAGTCATGAACAAGCCGAGCTCATTAAGGGACGCCAATGAAAAACTATTTGCCTTAAACTTTCCCGAATGTATACCTCCAACTCTCGTGAGTTCAAAAATTGACATGCTCGAGAATTTTATTGATTCACTTTCAACAGTTGTTGTTAAGCCTCTTGACGGGATGGGTGGAATAGATATATTTAAGCTCTCAAAGGATGATAAAGATATTAACGAGATCCTCAAAAGAATAACCAAGAATCAAACTCGTTACATTATGGCGCAAAAGTTTTTGCCAGAAATAAAAGATGGTGATAAGAGAATCCTCTTGATTAATGGAAAGCCGGTTGACTATGCCCTTGCCAGGCTCCCTGCTGAAGGCAGTTTTAAAGGAAACCTCGCTGCTGGGGCAAAAGGAGTGGGTCAGCCGCTATCAGATAGAGATCGATATCTGTGCACTCAAATTGCCCCAGTACTGATTGAAAAAGAGCTGATTTTTGTGGGTCTTGATGTCATCGGCGACTATATTACTGAAATCAATGTGACCAGTCCCACATGCATTCGAGAGCTTGATAAACAATTTGGAATAAACATCTCTTCAATGCTTTTAGACGAAGTTGAAAGAAGGCTTGCGGCTTTAAGCTAGTTAAAAACGTATTTCGCCGCCATAACGCCAATACTTGCGGCCAATAGTGAAAGCACTAAGTTCAATAGAATATTAATTAAGGCCTGAGAATACTGGCCTCCACTTAGCATGTCAATGGATTCTATCGAAAGCGCTGACATAGTCGTTAACGAGCCTGCTAGACCAACGAGTAGCATGAGTCGGTACGTTTCGCTAAGAAAAAGCTTATCTAGTACCAAAACAATTAAAACGCCTGCAATAAATGATCCGATAACATTTGAAATTAGCGTTCCATAAGGCAGCCCTTTTCCTAGATACTGGGCCGAAATTATGCCAATATAGTATCTACATGAAGCACCAACAGTGGCGCCAATTCCAATACTTGCTATGGATGACAATGTACTCATAAGCCTGCTCTAAGCTGATCTAGTTTTTCTTTGATTTTAATCTCTAGTCCTCTATCAGTGGGCTCATAATAGATTGTTTCTCCCATTTCATCTGGAAAATAGGTTTGCCCTTTGCTAATTGCGCCTGGTTCATCGTGCGCATATCGATATCCCTTGCCATGATCAAGCTCTTTCAGAAGTTTTGTTGGGGCATTTCTGAGATGATTAGGAACCTCCAGATTACTAGTTTCCTTTGCAGCCGAAATTGCAGAATTAAACGCCCTATAAACAGCATTAGATTTTGGCGCGCACGCACAAAAGACTGCCGCCTGCGCGATAGCACGATTACCCTCTTTGTCACCCAAACGCTCATAAACGTCCCAAGCGTTAACGCAAACCTGGAGCGCTCTTGGGTCAGCGTTGCCTATATCTTCAGAGGCTATAGCGAGAAGCCTTCTGGCAATAACCTTGGGGTCACAGCCTGACACTATCATTCTAGCCATCCAGTAAAGCGCACCATCTGGAGATGACCCTCTGACAGACTTATGAAAAGCTGAGAGCTGTTGATAAAAAATATCTCCCCCTTTGTCGAAACTGCTCAGCTTCTTTTGAAGGGTTTTAATCACTTCAGTTTTGTTAACTTTCTTGCCTGAGCTACTGGATAACTGCTCAATTATATTGATAAGCCTTCTCGCGTCACCATCACTATTTTCGATGATAAGGGACAAAGAGCCATCACTTTCAAGGTTGACATGTTGCTCCTTCATCGCCCTGTGAGCAATAAGCTCGAGCTCTTCAGCGCTGAGCTTTTTGAGAATGTACACCCTTGTTCTTGAGAGTAGAGCTGAATTGATTTCAAAGGATGGGTTTTCAGTTGTCGCACCGATCAGAGTTAATAGCCCAGACTCTATGTGAGGCAAAAATCCATCTTGCTGAGCTTTGTTAAATCGATGAATTTCATCAACAAATAGAATTGTGCTTGTGTCGTTTTGCTTGTAAAGCTCGGCATGTTTAATAATATTTCTAAGTTCTTTAACCCCATCAAGGACCGCTGACATCTGCTCAAAATGTGCACCCATTTGACTGCAAATAATTCTAGCCAGGGTTGTTTTTCCCGCCCCAGAAGGACCCCATAAAATCATTGAGTGGAGCTGATTATCTTTTAAGGCTTTCCCAATTGGCTTGTCAGAATCAAGTAAATGTTGCTGTCCAACAAACTCACTCAGTTCAATAGGTCTTAATATCTCAGCAAGTGGCTTATAGGTCGACATCTTGAATTAGATTAATTAAAATAAGTGTGTATTTACTCATTATAATTCACATATGTTTTTAAGATTTTTTTGTCTTGTTTTTCTTTCAACAAGCGTTTTTGCAAATTCAGGCTCATTTGACGACTTTCTAGACCAGGTCCGCAAAACTGCAATCGAACAAGGCGTTTCCAAATCAACGATTGACCAAGCGTTTTTAGGGCTTACTGCTCCAGACCCCTCAATTATTACTCAAGATAGTGCACAAGCCGAGTTTAGTCAAAACTTTTGGCGCTACTTCAACAAAAGAGTTAGCAAAACGCGCATCAATAATGGAAATGATACATTAAAACAAAACGCTCCATTGCTTAACAAAGTCTCTCAAAAATATGGCGTCCCAGCTTATGTGATTGTCGCCTTTTTAGGATTAGAGAGTAATTATGGCAACTATATGGGCAATGAGCGCCTCATTCAATCTTTAGCAACTCTAGCCTATGATCCAAGGCGCTCTAAATTCTTCACAAGAGAATTAATTGCGGCCTTGAAACTGATGGACAACAAAACAATTCCAATTGATGCAATCGGTTCTTGGGCTGGCGCGATAGGTGCTGTTCAATTTATGCCAACCAATGTGATTGCTTATGGAGTCGATGCCAATAAAGACGGCAAAGTTAATCTCTGGAATGATAAAGAAGACATCTATGCAAGCGCTGCAAACTTTCTTAGCAAATTGGGCTGGAAGAAAGGAGAGAAATGGGGTCGAGAGGCACTGATTCCTAAAAACTTTGACTATCGACTAACCGGCCTTAAAATTGAAAAAACAGTCAACGAGTGGTCCGCACTTGGTGTCCTCAGAGGCAATGGTGCGGCGCTTCCAAGATCTAACTTTAAGGCCTCATTAATCGTTCCAATGGGACATAAAGGCCCTGCATTTCTTGTTTATAGAAACTTTGATGTAATCATGGGATGGAACCGCTCTATCTTGTATGCACTCTCGGTTGCCCACTTATCGGACAGACTGAATGGCGCAGCTAGGCTATCTGCAAAGCCACTGGATGAGCCACTTCTCAGCAGAGAAGACATTATGCAAATTCAAAACACGCTTAACCTACTGGGCTATAACACCGGAACGCCTGATGGCATGGCAGGACCCAAAACTAGAGAGGCTACAAGAAAATTCCAGTCTGATATTGGTTTTGTTGCAGATGGGTATGTCGGCTATGATCTCTTTCAACAGCTCCAATGACAATCAAAACCTACCTTGGTTTTGATGTGGGCACCAAAAGAACGGGTATTGCCATAGCCAATAGCCTCACATCTCATGCCAATGGCATTGAAACAGTGGTCCATAAAAAAGATGGCTCTACAAACTGGGTTCAGCTTGAAGCTCTCATTAGGCAGCACAGTCCAGACGCATTTATTGTAGGCCTTCCGCTAGATAAAGAAAATCAAGAACAGGAGATGACATTTATCGCCAAATCTTTTGGTAAAAAACTTGAACAGCGCTTTAATATTGATGTCTTTTTTATCGATGAGTATTTAACTTCTTTGGAGGCAAAAAAACAACTAAAATGGCATCACGCCCATAAAAATGCTGACAAAGGTGACGTAGATAAACGATCAGCAGAACTAATTTTGCAGACTTGGCTCAATGAAACCTTACACGATTAGCAACGACGCTCAGCTCAGCTCAACTGGAAGACTCACCCATCTTTTAGGCCTTGAAGGCCTTCCAAAAAACCAAATAGAAAAAATCCTCAATGTAGCTGGAGATCTTCTAGATCAAAAGTTCAAACTTCAAAAATCTAAAATCTTGAGAGATATGTCTGTTGCCAATCTCTTCTTTGAACCTTCTACTCGAACCCGAAACACATTTGAGATTGCGGCAAAGAGAACAAGCGCCAAAACGATAAACGTTGATCTTGAAAACTCTGCGACCAAGAAAAACGAAACTTTGATGGATACGATGCATACTCTAAAGGCGATGCAGATTGATATGTTTGTCATTAGGCATCAACAAAATGGTTTGCCTCATCGTGTTGCTGAAAACCTAGAGGGCGTCTCCATAATCAATGCGGGAGATGGCATCAATGCTCATCCAACCCAGGCCCTTTTAGACATGCTCACCATCAGACAGCATAAAAAATCATTTGATAACTTATCGGTTGCAATTGTAGGAGATATTCGTCATTCTCGTGTTGCTCGATCTGACATTCAAGCCATGAAAACTTTGGGCACAACTGACATTAGACTTATTGCACCAGATACGCTTCACTACAAAGAAGAGACTCCAGGGTTAGAGCGCTTTGATAGCCTAGAAAAAGGCATAGAAGGTGCTGATGTTATTATTTCTCTCAGACTTCAAAAAGAGAGAATGATTGCTGCTGATATACCTGATGAGCAAACCTACTTTGACGGATTTGGCCTTACAACTGAAAAACTAAAGCTTGCAAAACCAGATGCAATCGTGATGCACCCTGGACCAGTAAATAGAGGAATAGAACTCAGTTCTGAAGTTGCAGATGGAGCGCAGTCAGTCATCCTGCAACAGGTCACCAATGGTATTGCAGTTCGAATGGCCGTTATGGAAATCTTGGCAGGAGCATTTTAAATTAATGAGTCAACCTATCAACTATGAACTCGCAAAGGATGCGCTCCATAAGCTCAACACCGATGACACTATCTCCTCTGCTCATGGCCTACTGTGCGGCTTCTATTGCGTCAAACAAAACATTGAGCTCGATGACTGGCTCAACGAAATTCTAGTGAGCATTGATCTCAACAACCTTCTTGAAAAAGAGGCGCACCAAGTGCTCGCTGAAATCTTTAACAATACCAATGAGCAGCTTGCTGACCCAACATTAAACTTTTGGCCAATTATTGCCGACGATATTTCTCCACTCAGAGAGCAGGCAAATACCCTCATCGAATGGTGTCAAGGATTCTTAGTCGGACTTGGACTTAGCTCAGTGGAAACCTCTGACGAAGAGGTTACTGAAATGATTAAGGACATTAGTGAGATTTCACAGCTCGATGCAGACCTCATGGACACCGAAGATAACGCTCAGGACTTTTATGAAATCGTTGAGTTTGTAAGAATAGGCGTTCTCTTTATTCAGGAAACCTTGCAGCCTTCAAAACAGGACTTTATAAGCCCCACTCAACTCCACTAATTTTATTAGTTGGCCCCAATAACTTCAAAACCCTTATAATTAATTGTAGCTGAACTTGCCTGATGGAGTGAAAGCGATAGAAAGAAAACTTTTTAATAATAAAAGGAGTAAGAATAATGACATTGACACATTTATTAAAAGCTCAAGCTATATTTGCTTGGATATGGGTTGTGATGTTTTGGTTGGCACCAGGTATCGCTGCCCAAGGACCTGGCTGGGAAGTAACTCCAAATGCAGTTGCTTTTGGTCAGGTAGCATCTGTACCTATATTGACTATTGGTATTATTGCATGGATGGGGGCAACTTTGGTTGGAGACAATCTTAAGAAGCTTGGGATGCTACTAGGTGTTTACACAAATGCTCTGTTTATTCTTGTACAGTTATTTCATGTATCAACTGGTGCAGCAAAGTTTGACCCTCTTGGAATGATTCCAACAATAATTTTTATTGCTTTATTCTATTGGAAGTGTCAAGCTTCTGACTAAAAAATTAGCAAAAAGCCGAATTAAACATTAGTCTAATTCGGCTTTTAAAAATGGTGGCCACACCTAGAATTGAACTAGGGACACAGGGATTTTCAGTCCCTTGCTCTACCAACTGAGCTATATGGCCAAATCGCGTAATTATACACAAGGCAAATTATAATAGAGCTTGAATTCAAGCTCTGAAAGTCTTGACTGATTTATAAGTTATCTAAATACTTTTCAGCATCTAATGCTGCCATACATCCAGACCCAGCAGAAGTAACAGCCTGCCTATAAACATGGTCTGCAACATCCCCCGCAGCAAAGACTCCCTCAACACTTGTTTGAGTTGCATTGCCCTCTAATCCAGCTTGAACTTTGATATAGCCATTATTAATTTCCATCTGCCCTTCAAAAACGCCAGTATTTGGAGTGTGTCCGATTGCTATAAAAACCCCATGAACATCGATCT
>CAYNES010000007.1:0-21048 GCA_964396315.1 uncultured Piscirickettsiaceae bacterium
GGCGCTGCAAGTGTTTATTCAACACTAGAAATGTGGCTTCAAACTGAATGGAGTCATTTGGATGTTCACCTTAGTAGCGTCACAGATCAATTTTCAACGGTTGCTGTTGTAGGCCCAAATGCGCGTAAATTGATGAAAAAGTTATGTCAAGATGTTGATTTTGAAAGTAAGAACTTTAAGTTTATGCAGTGGCGTCCTGGAACTGTTTGTGGCGTCAAGGCGAGAATTATGAGAATCAGTTTTTCTGGTGAACTAGCCTATGAAATAAACATTGAAGCAAACTATGGACGTTTTATATGGGATGAAGTTGCCCGTCAGGGAAAAGAATGGAATATCACTCCATATGGAACTGAGTCCATGCACGTTCTTCGCGCGGAAAAAGGTTACATCATTGTTGGTCAAGATACCGATGGTTCGATGACACCAATGGATGTGAATATGAATTGGATTCTTGCAAAAAATAAGTCATTTTCATATATTGGTCGTCGTTCATTTAGTATATCCGCTCTAATTTCAAAAGATAGACTGCAGCTGGTTGGCCTTCTCACAAAGGATGACCAGGTTGTTCTTCCTGAGGGTGCTCATATTATTAGCAACAAAGGCATCTCAATAGGTTATGTAACTTCAAGTTATTACAGCCCATCATTAGGAAGATCAATTGCTTTAGCTCAACTTAAAGGTGGGCTTTCGAAAATGTCTGAGACTGTTCTTGTGAAGATTGTTCAAGAAAAGCAAGGTTTGAAGGAGATACCGTGTGAAGTTTCAAGCAGCGTCTTTTATGACATTAATGGTAAAAAGGTAGATGGCAATGAGTAAAAATATTAGTTTTGAAAATATGGAGCCTGAATTTAGATCAACCTTTAATCCGCTCGTTGATGAGGATGGTTATTTAGTCAATCAAGATGATATCAGTTGCCAAGAAGTTACAGGCAAATCTCTACTAATCCTAAGAGCATCTAAAGACTCTAAAAAAAATAGTAAAGCAGCAAAAGATATTTTTGATATCAAGCTTCCAGAGACATTACAAATAACTTCCGGTGATGCCGATTTAAAGTGCTTTTGGGTTAGTCCTGATGAGTTTTGGGTTTCACTCAATACTCAGCAAATGCAACAAACAGAAGGGAAGTTTGTTAAGCTCCCGTCCGGAGTTTCTATTACTGATAGTTCAGCTGCATATGGAACTCTTGAGTTTAAAGGAGACAAAAGCAATGAACTATTAAGTCGATGGATGAGTTACGACCTTGAGGGTTCTCTTTCAGATGGAAAAGGGGTTTCAACTACTTTTGGGCAAGCACCTGTTTTTGTCTATCGTCATAAAAAGAATATATTAATGATGGTCAGACATTCATTTTCTCATTATGTCGCAGGGTTAATCAAGGACAGCGCTAAGAGAATTTAGAACTATTAATACGGTAAGATGAGAGCCATGGATAAAGTCAATTTTATTTGTATGGAGGATGGCACGCCAGAGGAGTATGCCTTTCTTGATAAACTCGAAAATCAATATGTTCAAGATTTGCCTGCGCGACTCATTGTTGCCTTAAAGGCTATAGATTCTAGTCTATCAGGCTATCAAATTAGTCGATTAGAACACTCACTTCAAGGAGCAACAAGGGCTTTTTTGGCTGAAGAATACTTAGAAATGGTGATGGCGGTTTTGTTTCATGACATTGGCGATTCACTTGCACCGTATTCTCATTCTGAAATGGCTGCAGCTATTCTTAGACCATTTGTCTCAGAGAAAATCTATTGGATTGTTAAGCATCATGGCGTATTTCAGATGTACTATTACGCTCATCACTCGGGTGGCGATAGAAATGCAAGAGAAGTGTTTATTAACAACCCATGGTATGACGATGCAGTAAGATTTTGTCATGATTATGACCAAAATTGCTTTGATCCCAATTATGAATCAAAGCCTTTAGAGTTTTTTGTACCGATGGTTAATGGGTTTTTTTCAAGGCCAAAGCTAGACGATCCAGAGAGAGTTGCAAGGTACGGAGAGGAAAAAAATTAAGGAAATTTCTATGAGTTATTCAATTACTAAGTATACAGCTCGTCAAGTTCACCTAATCATTTTTCTAATTGTTGGATCACTTCTTGGCTATGCTGCATACAGTATGAAAATTTTAGGACTTGAGCCATGCACCCTGTGTATTACTCAACAGTTTTTCTATTGCCTAATTGGCTTAAGCTCTTTTGTCTCTTTTTTGCATAATCCAGGGGCTACTGCAAGTAGAGTATATTCGTTTTTTTTATCAATTTTTTCCTTAGCAGGAATTTGGATTTCAGGTCGTCAAGTATGGTTACAAGGACTTCCTGAAGATGAGGTTCCATTGTGTGGCCCACCTCTAGAATACATTATCGAAGTTTTTCCTTTTGCTGATGTACTAACCGCATTATTTATGGGTGATGGAAATTGTGCGGAGATACCATGGCAGTTTTTTGGGCTTAGTATGGCTGGCTGGTCCTTCATTTGGTTTCTGATAATTTTCTTTTTAAGTATCACATCATTTATCCAATCAAAAGCCTAAATATAGACTATTTCTATGCACGGAGCAGTTCCATATTGATTTGTTCTATGGTAAGATTTATTCGAAATGGGGCAAGGTATTTTTAAGATTTGGCTGATTTTAAAGAAACATTAAGCAAGCTATTGGAGTCAGTTGATATTCAGGTCAATGGCTCACGTCCGTTCGATATTCAAGTACATAATAAACTTTTTTATTCTCGCGTCTTATCTGGAAAGTCTTTAGGGCTTGGAGAAAGCTATATGGATGGTTGGTGGGACTGTGAAGCATTAGACCAATTTTGTTACCAAATGCTACGAGGTAGCATTGATAAACAAGTTAAAGTTAATAATCCAGCTTTTCTTATACATGTTTTAAAAGCCTATTTTTTAAATGCCCAGTCTAAAAAGCGGGCTTATATTGTTGGTAAGAAGCATTATGATACTGGTAATGATTTATTTTCGTTAATGCTTGATCAAAGAATGAATTACTCATGCGGCTATTGGAAAAATGCTGAAAATTTAGATCAAGCACAGGTCAATAAATTAGATTTAGTCTGTAGAAAACTCCATTTGAAGCCTGGAATGAAGGTTCTCGAAATTGGTTGTGGTTGGGGAGGCTTTGCTAAGTATGCTGCTGAAAACTATGGGGTGAGTGTTCATGGAGTGACTGTTTCAAAAGAGCAAATGGAATATGCTGAGCAATCTTGTAAGGGCCTGGAAACTACATTTGAATTAAAGGACTACAGGGAGTTAAATACTAAGTATGACTCAATCGTTTCCATTGGAATGTTCGAGCATGTAGGATACAAAAACTACAGAAGTTACATGGAGATTGCTCGAAGATGTCTACATGATGATGGGCTTTTCTTGCTTCATACGATTGGAAGAAATACTCCGTCAAGATCAACAGATCCATGGACAAATAAATACATATTTCCTAATGGCATGATTCCGTCACCTGGACAGATAAGCAAATCTTTAGAAGGTTTATTTGTTATAGAGGATTGGCATAATTTCGGCCAAGACTATGACCCAACTCTTATGGCTTGGAATGAAAATTTTCAAAAAAACTATGATAGTTTGAAAGATAAATATGATGAAAGGTTTAAGCGTATGTGGGAGTATTACTTGTTGATGTGTGCCGGCACTTTTCGTTCTAGAAGAAATCAATTATGGCAATTAGTTCTGTCAAAAAAAGGTTTGAGAGGCGGTTATTCATATCAAAATAGCCATAGACCTACTCCCTAAACAGACCATCAATCATTGCAACTGAGCTGCATCCAGATTGATATACATGGTGTTGATTTTTTAGATTAATACCTCCAATGCCTACGATAGGGATAGAAATATTTTTTTTGATTTCTTCAACTTTTGAAAGAGAGCAATGAATAGCTTTTGGCTTATTTTTTGATTTAAAGATCGAGCCTAAAGCAATATAATCAGCACCATTTTGTTCAGCTTCAAGAGCAAGTTCCAAGCTATTATGGCAAGTCACGCCAATAATAAATTTATCTCCCAGTATCTCTCGAGCAGATTTTGTATCTAGGTCACCCTGGCCTATATGAATCCCATGAGCGCCTACTTTCTCGCAAAGGTTCACATCATCATTGACTATAAATAAAGTATTATGTTCTAAGCATAGATTAAGCAGTTTTTTTGCTTCTTCTGCCTTATTTTTTATGTTTACTGCTTTTCTGCGGTATTGGAGAATTTTGATATTATGTTTTTTAATTGCATTCTCAATAAGGTCGATATTAAGGTCTTTGTCTGGAGTAATTCCGTACAACCCTTGTATTCTTTTATTTAGCATAGTATGGGACTTTTTCAAACTAAGAAAATTCAATCGCTTATAATTTTCATTATAGTCTTGGTTGCTATTCTTTGGTTATTTCAAGATAATTTTTTAAATATTTCTGTTTTGAAAAAATCCACATCTGAAGCAAACTTTGTCGATGTTCAGAATACAGATACACCATATCTTGAAAAAATAGATAATTTTATTATCAAGGAGTATTCAAATGATCAAGTTTTATTGCATACTATTGAGGCAGATGTGTATAAAAGTTATAAGAACACTCCAGTTCAGCTTGAAACTGTCAAAGTAACAACTTTTGACGAATTTCAAAAGGAGAATTTAACCTTGCAATCTAATCGTGCAGTTATTTTTAAATCAGGTTCGATTCACTTTATAGGAGAGGTTGATATTAAAACTGTCAGCGGGATTTCTCATGAGATTGAAACGGAACTGTTGATTGTTAAAGATGGTCAAATCAACAGTAACCGCAAGATTATATATCAGGGCGAAACTGCAAAAATTATTGCTCAGGGTATGGATATGGATCTTGATAAAGACATAATGAATTTGAATGGCGAGGTTCAGATTCTTCAAGACACGGGAGCAACAATTGATACAAAGGATTTATTTATTAATCAAGCAGATGGTGAAAAAAAATATATGAGTAAAGAAGCTACTGTCTATCGCTCAAATCAAAATATTGTCAATGCTGACAACGGTATCGATATTGATATGAATTCAGAGCTCACAAGACTTCTTGGTAATGTTGATGTGTTGGATGAATATGGAAGTACACTTAAGAGCTATGATTTGATCATTGACCAGTCAAATGGTGGTGAAATTTTTAAGTCAGATTCACCAAGTCGTTTTCAATCAAGCACTGTTGACATAAAGGCAAAAAAAATGCATTATGATGCTATTTCTAAGAAACTTAAATTATCAGATGAGGTTGTAGCGATTTATGAATAAAATGATTTTACTAATGGCTTTATTTTTCTCAACTTTTGTCTTTGCATTATCTGAGGATGCCAATCAGCCAATAGAGATAGAGGCTGAGTCTGTGATGGTGGATGAGACCACCGGTTTTAATGAGTTTATTGGGGACGCTGAAGTCAAGCAAGGATCTTTGGTAATGACTGCTGAAATTATCCAAGTTCAAACCAATGCCGATGGTGTGGAAACCATGATAGCGAAAGGAACAAACGAAAAGCCTGCGAAGTATATTCAAAGCCAAGAAAATCAGGCGCGATTTATTGAGGCTACAGCGACCTTGATTACTTATGACGTCAATGAGGGCATGATCTTTTTGGTTGGAGATGCCTACCTAGTTCAAGGTTTTGATTCATTCAGTGGTGATTCTTTAACATACGACATCAATAACGATAAAGTCTTAGTTAAGGGTTCTGAAGATGGAACCAAGAGAGTAAAATTTAAAATTGATCTTTAGAGGGATTTACTAGCTTACTAATGCAATTGAAATTCTATCTTTAACCTCTTCAAGAGTACCAACACCGTTGATAGTAATGAATTTAGTACCTGTTTCGGGGTTATTGGCATCAGAACGATAGTACTTAACTAATGGCTCGGTTTGCTTATGGTAAATTTTAAGTCGACCTCTTACTATTTCTTCATTATCGTCAACACGATGAATTAGCTCTCCGCCAGTGATATCGTCCTTGTTAGCCTCTTTCGGAGGATTAAATTTAATATGGTATGTTCTGCCTGAAGAAAGATGAACGCGACGGCCTGACATTCGTTCGACAATATCATCATCTGGAACTTGCACTTCAACGCAATAGTTAATTTTAATACCCTCTAATTTAAGAGCATTAGCTTGATTAATGGTCCTAGGAAATCCATCGAGTAAATAACCATTATGGCAATCAGGTAAATGAATCCTCTCTTTAACAAGCGAGATGATTAGTTCATCAGAAACTAGATTTCCCGCATCAATAGTTTTTTTTGCTTCTAATCCTATGGGTGAACCAGCATTTACTGCCGCACGTAACATATCACCAGTAGAAATCTGAGGAATATTAAACTTTTCACAAATGTGTGCCGCCTGAGTACCTTTTCCAGCACCAGGAGGTCCTAACAAAATAATATTCATATGAGCGCCTTTTGTTTAAACTTCAAAGAGAGGTAACTTTTTGTTTACCTTTATTTTTTTCATTACTACATATTCTGGCAAACCATTATTATACGGAGGATAATTCTCCCCTTCAATAAGTGGGAGTAAATATTCACGACATGAATTAGTTATAGAAAATCCATCTTTTGAAATAAAACTTTCAGGCATCATTTTTTCCACATTTGCGATGTCCTTTAATTCTCCATAACCAATTTCCCATTTGTATGGATTACTTGATTTTCTTACAATGGATGGCATGATTGAATTCTTTCCATCCAGTGCCATTTCTACTGCAGCTTTACCAAGAGCATAGGCCTGTTCAACATCAGAGTTTGAGGCCAAGTGTCTCGCTGAACGCTGAAGATAGTCAGCCACAGCCCAGTGAAACTTGTAGCCAAGAGATTTTTTAATAATATTTGCTACGACTGGTGCTGCACCACCTAGTTGAGCATGACCAAAGTCATCACGAGTGCCTTGTTCTGCAAGAAATGAGCCATCAGGCCACTTTGTTCCCTCTGAAACAACTATAGTGCAATATCCAAACTCTTTAACATTATTATCAACCTTAGCTAAAAATTTTTCTTCATCAAAGTTAACTTCAGGAAACAAAATAACGACAGGTATTGATGAATCTACCAGTCCTCCTGCTGCTGCTATCCAACCTGCATGACGACCCATTACTTCTAAAACAAAGATTTTTGTTGAAGTAGCTGCCATTGATGCCACATCAAAGCTTGCCTCCATTGTAGAAACAGCAATATATTTTGCAACTGATCCAAAGCCTGGGCAGTTATCAGTTACTGGTAAATCATTGTCTACAGTTTTGGGTATATGAATTGCCTGAATTGGGAACCCCATACTTTCTGAGAGTTGAGAAACTTTTAAGCAAGTATCTGCCGAGTCACCCCCACCATTATAAAAAAAATAACCAATATTATGGGCTTTGAAGACTTCAATCAAGCGCTCATATTCAGCTCTATTGGCTTCTAGTGATTTCATCTTGTAGCGACATGACCCAAAACCACCTGAGGGAGTATGATTCAGTGCTGCAATATCAGCATCTGACTCTAGTGAAGTATCAATTAGGTTTTCTGTTAAAGCTCCAATAATTCCATTCTCTCCAGCATAAACTGTACCAATCTTGTCTGAATGTTTGCGAGCTGTTTCAATCACACCACTGGCTGAGGCATTAATTACTGCAGTTACTCCTCCAGATTGTGCATAAAAGGCATTTTTCATAATTTTATTTTTTGTTAAAGGTTTTTAGAGTTTAGTATGCTAATCTGATAAACGCATACAAAATTTCTTTAGAGTTAAGAAAAAGTATATCATTTGGTATGATTAGATTATTCAATAATTCTATAGTATTGTTTAGTTAAATTACATTTTAGATTGCACGTTGCAAGCGATTGTTACAATTTGTTTCATTGCAAACTGATCATTTAAAATAATCAGTTATTAAAGAGGTAGAACCTCATAAAAATTCTCAATATTCATATATCCAGGCACATTTTTTTTGGGAATCTTAGTGCTTGGTTTATTAATTGCAACAACATTCCTTATATTAAATTTAGCAGCTGCCTCAAGTACATCAAGAGAGTCATCAAAAAAGATTGATCTATCTTTATTAAAATCTATTTGCTTAACTAGCTCTTGCCAAAATTTTTGTTCTTGTTTTGGCACTCCAAAGTCATGTGAAGAAATAATTTCATCAAAGAAATCTTGGATTTTAGACATTTTCATTTTAAGTTTAATGCCTTTTCTATGGGCATTTGTAACAAGATAAATACGCTTATTATTGTCTTTTGCACGCTGAAGAAATGTTATTGCATGCTCATGAACTTGAATCAGATGAGAGATATCAGTTTTTAATTTCATAATATCAAGTTCAAGCTGTTCTTCCCAATAATCGAGACAATACCAGGTGAGCTTGCCTTCTTGAGAGTTAATCTTTGATACTATTATTTCTTTAGCTCTTAGAAAGTCGATGTTATTTTTTTTTGAGTAGACTCTAGGAATATATTCCAACCAAAACTCTAGATCAAAGTTTAAATCTAAGATTGTTCCATCTAAGTCTAGTAAGATTGTATCAATTTGATTCCAATCTAATTTAAGATCATTTCCTTCGCCAAGTTGTTCCATTTGCATTATCTTCAAGAATAATTCCAAGTTCCAAAAGTTCATCCCGAATTTGGTCTGACATTGCAAAGTCTTTAGAATTTCTTGCATCCTCTCTTTGCGCAATTTTTTTAGATATTTCAGATTCTGATAACTCTGAGCCAAGCTTCAGGTATTCATCAGCATTGTATTGAAGAATGCCTAGATAGTTTCCAAGCTTAACAAGCTGGCTTGATAGTGCATTGGCTTTTGTAAGGTTTGTTGTTCTTTCAATATTAATCTGTTTTGCAATTTCAAAAAGAATACTTAAAGCCATAGGAGTATTGAAGTCATCATTCAAAGCAGCATTAAACTTTTTTTCATAATCAATCTCAATAAGTGATGGGTTTTCAGTAGTTTCAGTTAGGCCTTTAGTAGCGTTATACAGTCTTTTTAAGGCAGATTGGGCACTCTCAATGTTGGTTTCGCTAAAGTTTAAAGGAGAGCGGTAATGACTACTGATAAGAAAATATCGAAGCACCTCCCCATCATAATTTTCTAACACATCACGAATAGTAAAAAAGTTATTAAGGGACTTGCTCATTTTTTCATCATCAATATTGACAAAACCAACATGCATCCAAGTGTTTACAAATTTACAATTATTGGCTCCTTCTGATTGGGCAATTTCATTTTCATGATGTGGAAATGTCAGGTCCATTCCACCCCCATGTATATCGAAATGATTTGAAATAAAATGATTAGACATGGCAGAGCATTCTATATGCCAGCCAGGCCTCCCATCACCCCAGGGTGAGGGCCAGCTAGGCTCATCCGATTTTGCTTTTTTCCAAAGAACAAAATCAAGTGGATCTTTTTTATTACTCTCAATATCTACTCTTGCACCAGCCACCAGGTCGTCTAAGTTCTTTCCTGAGAGTTTGCCATAATCTTTAAATTTCCTTACAGAATAAAATACATCACCATTTGTACCTTGATATGCCAATCCTTGTTTTGATAGCGATTCAATCATATCAATCATCTTATCAATTGAATCAGTAGCCCTGGGCTCAATGTCTGGACTCAAAACACCTAAAGATTTTTCATCTTCATGCATTGCATCAATATATCTTTGTGTTAATGAGTATATATCCTCATTATTTTCAATGGCCCTTGAGATAATCTTATCATCAATATCGGTGATATTTCTTACATACTTTACACTTGAAAAGTTTCGTCTTAAATGTCTTGTGATGACATCAAACATAACCAAAACCCTAGCATGACCCATATGACAGAAGTCATAAACCGTCATACCACAAACATAGATTCCAACATGGTTCGCATCAATAGGTCTAAACTCTTCCTTTTGATTGCTGAGTGTATTATAAATTTTGAGCATTGCAATATTTTATACTGGATTTTCTAATATAACATTAATACCACTTATATTAGTTGTATCTCATAAACAGCTATAAATTTTGATTCTCAATTTATGATGAACAAAATGTATAATCGTTCTGCATTAAGGAATTTGCTAGTATTAAGCAATTTCCTTGCTAACAACAGATTTATTATGAAAAAATTTCAATGCGCTATGTGTGGATGGATCTATGATGAGGAGAAAGGCGCTCCAGATGAGGGAATTGAGCCTGGAACAGCTTGGTCTGATGTCCCAGAAGACTGGGAATGCCCAGTTTGTGGCTCGGGTAAGGATGACTTCGAAATGGTTGAAATATAACTATTAATAATTTATCTATTTGTAAATTTATTTTAGGGAAATAAAATGTCAAAAATACTCATTCTGCCTGGTGATGGTATAGGGATAGAAATTGTAGCCCAAGCCATTAAAGTAATTGATTCATTAAACAGGAATCATTCTATGGAAATGACTCTAGTTAATGGACTCCTTGGTGGCGTTGCTTATGACGAAACAGGTTCTCCTCTTCCTGATGAGACAATTAAAATCGCAAAAGATTGCGACTCAATTTTGCTCGGCGCAGTTGGAGGTCCCAAATGGGAGTCATTAGAAAGAAGTCTAAGGCCAGAAAGAGGTTTATTGGGGATACGCTCTCAGCTTGAACTTTTTTCAAACCTAAGACCAGCAATTCTATACCCACAATTAGCTTCCGCATCCAGTCTCAAAAATGAAATTGTATCTGGTCTTGACTTAATGATTGTTCGAGAGCTTGTTGGAGGGATCTATTTTGGACAGCCTAGGGGAGTTGAAATCAAAAATGGTGAGCGATTTGGAATTAATTCTGCGACATACTATGAATCTGAGATTGCAAGAATTGGGCATTCAGCGTTTCAAATAGCTCAAAAAAGAGGAAGACGAGTTTGTTCCGTTGATAAGGCAAATGTTCTTGAGGTCTCCGAGCTTTGGAGAGATGTTATGGAAGAAGTGTCAAAAGAATATTCTGATGTACAGCTCTCTCATCTATATGTTGATAATGCAGCAATGCAGCTTGTGAGAGACCCTAAGCAGTTTGACGTCATGGTCACGAGCAATCTTTTTGGAGATGTTTTGTCTGATTGTGCGGCAATGCTAACTGGCTCCATTGGAATGCTGCCCTCAGCATCATTAGATAAAAATAATTTTGGCATGTATGAACCTATTCATGGTTCTGCTCCCGATATAGCTGGTAAAGATATTGCAAACCCATTAGCAACAATCCTATCTGTTTCTATGATGCTTAAATACTCACTTAACCAAGGAGAGCTGGCTGATAAAATTGATTCTGCGGTAAGTGATGTATTGGACCAAGGTTACAGAACAAGAGATATTGCTGGTGATAGTAAAAAATTAGTTGGAACAGAAGAAATGGGCGACCTTGTTGTTAAGGCACTAGAATCCTAGTATTGAATATCCTCAGCGTCTATAGATCTCCATAAAAACCAGCAAGCTACACTTCTATATGGCTTCCATTGTTCAGAAATTTCGATAATCTTATCTTTGCTGAGAATTTCTCCATCACCATAAATCTGATTCATAGCTCTAATAATCCCAATGTCTTTAATTGGAAAGATATCTTTTTCGAGTAAATAAAACATTCCAAACATTTCTGCAGTCCAAGGCCCAACTCCTTTAATGGTGATTAATTCTTCGTAAACGCTTTTGAAAGTTCGATCCTCCCAATATGAATGATCTTTAATTGAACAAGCTATAAAATGATTGCAAATATTAATTATGTATTGAGCTTTCTGTTTTGATAGGCCACACGACTTGAGATCTTCAAAGCTAATTGAAAGGACATTTTCTGGTCTTATTTTGCCAATTTTATTTGTTAATTTTACCCATACACTTGTAGCAGCTTGAACAGATATTTGCTGACCAACTATTGATCGAAGTAGTGTTTCTAATGCTTCACCCTTAGAGGAAATATTATAATCTGGATGTTCAAGAAATAACCTTGCCAAACTCGGATCGACATTAGATAAGAATTCTTTAGATTGTTGCCAGTATTCAGGTTGAGTCATTATTAGATTTTTTTGATTGAACTGGCAATTTAGTATAGAAGACATTGTCGTATAATTCATGGTAATTTAACAAAAAATTAAGGTGTAAGTATGAGCAACAAAAAAAATGTAACTTTTATTGGTTTAGGAACTATGGGCTATCCAATGGCAGGACATTTATCAAATTCTGGCCTTTTTAATGTGTGTGTTTTTAATCGATCTGCAGAAAAATCTTCCAAATGGGGTGATGAATACGAAGGAAGAGTGGCTCAAACTATTGAGGAGGCTGTTTCAGATGCTGATGTAGTTATAACATGCACTGGCAGGGATGAAGATATGATGGAAATTGTTTTTTCAGAGGGAGGTATGCTGGCTTTTCTTAAAAGCGGCTCTACATTTATTGACCATACCACCACATCTCGTAAACTTGCAAAGCATTTAAATGAGTCTTTGAAGACTAAAGACATTAATTTTATTGATGCTCCTGTCAGTGGTGGAGAAGCTGGAGCAGTAAATGGCGTTCTAAGTGTGATGGCAGGAGGTGACCCTGATATTTTAGAATCGTGTGATTCAATTATGAGAACATATTCAAAAAGTGTGACATTGATGGGAGAGGCTGGATCAGGTCAGCTAGCAAAAATGGTTAACCAAATTTGTATTGCTGGTTTGTTACAGGGTTTGTCCGAGGGCTTACTTTTTGCTGAATCAGAAAATCTAAATATGGATAAATTATTATCTGCCATTTCTGGGGGTGCTGCACAATCTTGGCAAATGGTAAATAGAGGTAAAACTATGCACCAGAGGAAATTTGATTTTGGTTTTGCTATAAAGTGGATGGTGAAAGATTTAGGCTATTGTTTAGAGCAAGCGAACGAGAATAATACTAATTTGACTTTTACTCAAGAGGTTTATGATAGATATATTAACCTAATGGATAAAGGCCATACATATAGTGATACCTCAGTCCTAATGGTTTTTGATGAGATGAATAATCAGTAATGAGAAAGATATAGGAGTCATTCAAATGATTAAAGCTTCTATCAACGAAGAACAATTGAAAGACTTTCGTAAAAATGGCTTTCTAACTATAGATAAATTCATCAATACGCAATATCTTGACGAGTTAAAAGAAAGAATTGAGCTTCTATTTCAGGGAGAGTTCGAAACTGGAATTGAGCCTGATGAGTGGAACTGGAAAAGCGACAGGGATCCTAATGATGTTACAAGACAAATTTGCAATGCTTGGAAGTCAGATAACCTTATTAAGCAGGTAGTTTGTAATCCAATTATAGGACAGATTGTATCTAAACTAATGGGCTGGAAAGGGGCCAGGCTTATACAGGACAATGTTTTATGGAAGCCACCTCAAGGCAAGTCACTGTCTTATCATCAGGATGCTGCATATGTAGACTGGATTGTTCCTCAAAGTATGGTGACTTGTTGGATACCACTTGATAATACTCATAAAGAAAATGGAACATTAGAATTTGCAGTTGAGTCACATCATTGGGACCTATGCCCACCTTCTGATAGTTTTCATGCGCCAGAAAATTACAAGAAAGAACTCGATAATTACCTTAAGATTAATGACAAAAACCTTCAAACATGTGCTGTTGAAGTTCCAGCGGGTGGAGCTTCATTTCATCATGGAATGACCTGGCATGGGTCAGGAGTAAACCAGTCAAATGGAGATCGAAGATCCATTGTAGCCCATTGTGTTCCTAATGATGCTAAATTTCATCCCTCCAATTGTGGAGGCACAGGAAAAATATATAGGAAGTATAAATTGAATGACAGCAATAAATTGAATGACAGTTTTTTTCCTCTTCTATGGGAAAAATAATCAATCATTTATTTATTCTAAATTATAAGCAATGGCATAATATTGACTATGAGAAAAATGCCTAAACTCACTAATATTCATACTGTCGCGCAGAGTCGAATTTTTAATCTTGAATCCATGGATGTTGAGTTTTCTAATGGGGCAACCCGGGTTTATGAAAGGTTAATGTCAAGAGGAAATGGGGCTGTCTTAGTTATCCCAATGATCGATGATGAAACAGTTTTAATGATCTATGAATTTTCAGGTGGAACTGAAAAATATGAATTAGGTTTGACTAAAGGCAAAATCGACAAAGGAGAAACTCCCGTTGCGGCTGCTGGCAGAGAGCTGAAAGAGGAAATTGGATATGGAGCAAACAAATTAACTTTTTTAAAAACCATTACTCTAGCGCCAGGTTATCAGTCTAGTGAAACGCATATTGTTTTGGCTGAAGATCTATACGAAGAAACTGCAGAAGGTGATGAGCCAGAACCATTAGAAATTGTTCCTAAAAAACTATCAGACTTAGAGCAATTAACATACACAGAAGACTTGACCGAGGCTAGAAGTATACTTGCACTGTATATGGTAAGGGATATTATCAAAAGTCGAAAAGAGTGATTCAAATACCTTCGTCTTTTTGGCTTGATGCTAATGAAATAAAGTTTCCAGAATTAAAGTTAGCTCTCAAAGAACCAAATGGCTTAATCGGAATAGGTGGAGATTTATCTTCTGATAGATTATTGTATGCTTATTCACAGGGAATTTTTCCATGGTATGGCAAAAATGAGCCAATAATGTGGTATTCGCCTGATCCTAGAATGGTCATTACATCTGAGGCTTTTCATCTTTCAAAAAGCTTAAGAAAAACTATTAATTCATCAAAATTTAAAGTCACAGTGGATACTGCTTTCTATGACGTTATGAAACACTGTCAAAATATTCCTAGAGCTGGTCAGTCCGGAACTTGGATAGGCGATGACATGATTAAAGCCTACCGTTCTCTTTATGATGCTGGATATGCCCATTCATACGAGGTTTTTTTTGATAAAAAGCTGGTGGGTGGATTATATGGAGTTGCACTAGGTAGAGTTTTTTTTGGAGAGTCTATGTTTTCACTCGTGAGTAATGCTTCAAAAGTTGCGTTTGCTTACCTGCTCCAGAATAGCGATTATAAATTGATAGACTGTCAGGTAGAGAATGAGCATCTTGAAAGCCTAGGTGCTTTTAATATGCCTAGAGATTTGTTTATGCAACAGCTTAAAGCCTTTGTGTAAAATGATACCTTTGATAAAGTGATGGTGACGACATGAGAAACCAAATTAAACTTTTTTTACTAGTTTCGCTTGTGATTACAATAACTGCGTGTGGCCGAATGGGTGATTTAGTGCCAATCAGTAAGTCACAAGTTGGCTCAATTGAAACAACTACTAGTAGCTAATAGATAAATCAATTGAACTCATTCAATTTTCAAAATAATAGCCTTTATGTTGAGTCTTTACTTGTTTCAGACTTAATGAAATCTTATGGTTCACCGCTTTATATTTATTCAAAAAGCCAAATAGAGTTTAATTGGAATCTATTTAAAAAATCTTTTGGCGAACATCCGCATTTAATATGTTACGCAGTAAAAGCGAATTCTAACCTTGCAGTGTTAAATACTCTTGCAAAGCTAGGTTCTGGCTTTGATATTGTTTCATTGGGAGAGCTAGAGAGAGTTATTAGTGCAGGAGGGGATGCAAGAAAATGTGTTTTTTCAGGGGTTGCAAAAAATGAAAACTCAATTAAAAAAGCCCTTGAATATGATATCTATTGTTTTAATGTTGAATCTGAAGATGAGTTAGATCGCATTGAGTCAGTTGCTTCTTCTATGGATATGGTTGCACCTATTTCGATTAGGGTAAATCCAAATGTAGATGCAAATACTCATCCCTATATTTCTACAGGCCTAACTGAAAATAAGTTTGGTGTTGGTGCTGATATTGCCTTATCAATGTACAAACAAGCAGCATTATCAGAAAATTTAAAAGTTTGTGGTCTTGATTATCACATAGGATCTCAAATTACTGAGGTGTCACCTTTTATAGAGGCGCTAGACAGAGCATTAGAGCTTGTTGAAAAGTTAAATTCTGAAAATATCCTAATTGAGCACTTAGATATTGGTGGCGGAGTTGGAGTAAGCTATGACCAAGAGAAAACCATCAATATTAAAGACTATCTAAATTCAGTAACTAAAAGAGTTAACAAGATGAAGGTATTAGTTGAGCCTGGTCGTTCAATTGTTGGTAATGCTGGAATATTTGTAACAAAAGTAGAGTATTTAAAGCAAAATGATCTTAAGTCTTTTGCAATTGTTGATGGCGCCATGAATGATTTAATTAGACCCTCACTCTATGATTCATTTCACCAAGCTGTATTGATCGATGATAACTCTATGGGCATTAATGATATTTGGGACATTGTTGGCCCAGTTTGTGAGTCTTCAGATTTTTTAGCTAAAAATAGAAATCTTACTTTAGAAAAAGGAGATTACATTGCAATCATGACAGCGGGTGCATATGGATTTGTTTTAAGCTCTAACTATAACTCTAGGCCAAGAGTTCCAGAGGTAATGGTTAGTGGAAAGCAACACAGTTTGGTGCGAAAGAGAGAGACAATCGAATCCCTTTTTGAGAATGAGAGTTTATTTGAAGATGAAACTAACCAATAATCAAAAAAAATATTTAAGATCAATGGCTCATGATTTGAAACCATTTGTGATGATTGGCCAAAACGGTTTAAGTGAATCTGTATTAACTGAAATTGATTCCACAATGCTAAAGCATGAGTTAATAAAGATTAAGTTGAGAGTGGAAAACCGTGATGAGAAACAAAATATTATCGAACGAATAATAGATTTTTCTCAAGCAGAATTAATTCAAGTTATCGGAGGGGTTCTGGTGATTTATAGGCCTTTTGACGATAACCCTGATATTATCTTACCTAGATTCTAAGAGATTAAAGTTTAATATGCCCTTGTAACAAACTAATAGAAATGAAAATTGCCCTCAGTGCTGCAGAAACTTCAGGTGATTTGATTGCCTCATCACTAGTAGCTGCTTTAAAGCAAAATCAACCAAATTGTCAGATAGATGGTTTAGCTGGGGATAAGATGCACAAAGCGGGTTGCCATAGATTATGGCATATGAATGAAGTCAATGTAATGGGACTTAGTGAAGTTCTAAGAAAGTTGCCATCTATCTTAAAACTAAGAAAACGAATTTCTGAGCATTATCTTGCAAATAAACCCGATGTTTTCATAGGTGTTGATTCTCCTGACTTTAATTTTAAGTTAGAGCGAATACTCAAGAATAATGGCGTTAAAACAATTCATTTTATTAGTCCATCTGTCTGGGCATGGCGTTCTAAGAGGGTAAAAAAAATCAAAGATTCTACAGACCTCATTCTATGTCTGTTTCCTTTTGAAGTTGATTTCTACAAAAAGCATAATCAAAAAGCAATTTTTGTTGGCCATCCATTAGCTGAAACTTTAAAGCCCAGAAAAGATTATAAATCAAATAAAAATGTTCTTTTAATGCCTGGATCAAGAGAATCCGAGATTAAGTTTTTGTTGCCAGAGCTGTTAAAAGCAGTCAAATTAATGAAAGCTGAAAATTCAGATCTTGTATTTAATATATCTCTTGCAAATGATCATCAATTAGACTGGGTTAACAAAAGTATTGATGGGCTCGAAATAGGTCTTAGCGTTGGGGATGCGCATACAAAAATTAGTAACTCAGATTTAGTTATTGTTGCATCAGGAACTGCAGCTCTTGAGGTCGGCTTATTGGCAGTCCCAATGGTTGTTGTGTATAAACTGTCTTATCTAAGTTATCAGATTGCCAGCCGATTGCTTCATACTAGTGAGGTGTCACTTCCAAATAAAATACTAGGAAGTAAAGTTGTTCCAGAATTAATTCAAGCTGATGCCAATGGAAAGAATATCTCCAAGCACGCTATGAAATTATTAGAATCTGACAATGTCAAACTTGTTGAAGAATTAAGAAGGATTCACAGCTTATTGAATCAACAATCTAGCTCTAAATCAGTTAAAGCAATTATTGATTTTATCAATGAATAATGATATCAAAAAAATTGTTCAATTGGCTATCTCAGAAGACATTGGTGATGGGGATATAACTTCAAGCTTGCTTGAAAATAAAATGATTGAGGCTGAGATAGTCTGCAGAGAGAATGCAGTTATATGCGGTGTTGAATTTGCTAATCTTTGTTTTTTATCAATTGACCCAACGATTCAAATCAATTGGAATGTTGAAGATGGTTCTATTGTCAGTTCTGGTCAAATAATATGCAGAATTACTGGGTTCGCAAAAACAATAGTTACTGCTGAGAGAGTTGCACTCAATTTCTTGCAATTACTCAGCGCTACATCTACTAAAACTGCCGAATTAGTTCGGTTAATTAGGGGGACAAAAGCAAAATTACTTGATACAAGAAAAACAATCCCAGGGCTTAGAAAGGCTCAAAAATATGCTGTAAAGTGCGGTGGTGGGGTCAATCATCGAATGGGCCTTTATGATTGCATCATGTTGAAAGAAAATCATATTTTATCAATTGGTTTGCTTGAAGAATCGATAAAAAACGCCGTTAGTAAATTTCCTAAAACACCTATCATTGTAGAAGTTGAATCTCTTGATGAGCTTCGATCAGCCCTTTTAATGAAAGATTTAACGCGTATATTGTGTGACAATTTTTCTATTCATGATCTTAGAGAGGCTGTTAAGATTTCTAGAGGTATTTATCCTATAGAGGCTTCTGGAGGAATTAACGAAAATAACATTAAGAAATATGCTGAAACAGGTGTTGATTTTATTTCTATTGGCGCTGTTACAAAAGATATTAGATCGATAGATCTTTCTTTAAGGTTTGCATCTTAGGCAAGTGCTATAAAGGATGGACTAATAATATCTTTAGATAAATTGAACTTTAAGGCTTTATTCTCTAGATCAACCACTCTTCCGCCTGCACCCTCGAGAATACATACACCTGCTGCCGTATCCCATTCAGAGCAGCGTCCAAATTTAGGATAATAATGGTAGATTCCCTCTGCTATTAGGCAAAACTTAAGCGCACTCCCAAGCTTAAAAGTTTCAAAATTGGTTTTTAGCTTAAGGTGTTCTTTCAGTCCTCTATTGTTCATGGAATACCTTCCTACAACTATTTTTTCCCATCTTTTAGGTTTTGATGTAAGTATCTTATATGTTTTACTATTTACAACCTTGATTGAAGACTCATGATTTAACCGATAGTAATGTACTTTATTGAACGGTGAATAAATTAATCCAAAAGTTGGATAGTTATTTTTAACTAAGGCAATACTAATACAAAAGTCTGGAGAGCCATCTATAAAGTCTCGAGTACCATCTAAAGGATCAATCAACCAGTATTCATTCCACGATTTTCTGACAGAAAATGGAATATGAGATGACTCTTCTGAAAGAATTGGAGTATTTGGCGTTAATTTTTCTAACGCATTGATTAAAAACTCGTGTGATGCTTTATCAGCTTGAGTGATTGGTGTATTGTCAACTTTAATTGAGTAGTCAGTAGAATTATTACGAAAATTCATAATTATTTCACCAGCTTGAGTACTAAGAATAAGGAGCTGTGAAAGTAAATTTTGGTCCATGCAATCATTATAACATTGAGTATCGTAATTATTTTTTGTCCACCTCGATCTGAAGTAAAATTTATTTTTTCTTAACCATATTTTTATTTTTAAAATGAAAAAACAAGTATTAGCGATGGGCGGAGGTGGCTTTACCTCAAAGCCAGAAAACCTGAAGTTAGATAAGTATCTTTTGTCTTTATCCGACAAAATAAATCCAAAAGTTTGTTTTATACCAACTGCAAGTGGAGACGATGAGAGCTATAGAAGACGATTTTATTCTTCATACAAAAAATTAAACTGTGAGGCTAGCCATCTTTCACTGTTTTGGCCTCCAGAAGGTGATTTAAGGGAGTTTGTTCTAGATAAGGATATCTTCTATGTCGGAGGCGGGAATACACGTAACCTTATGGTTCTTTGGAAAGAGTGGGGTCTTGATAAATATCTACTTGAAGCATGGAATAACGGTGCTATTATGGCAGGACTCAGTGCTGGCTCAATTTGTTGGTTTGAAAAAGGATTAACTGACTCAGTGACTGGAAAATTATTACCACTAGATTGTTTAGGTTTTTTGCCGAACAGTAATTGTCCTCATTTTGATAGTGAGGCACAACGAAGGCCAGAATATCATAAAGCGATTTTAAATGGTTCTATGATGGAAGGTATTGCATGTGACGATGGTGTTGCAGCTCACTTTGTTGATGGCAAGCTCAAATGCTGTGTTTCTTCTTTGTCCAATGCTAAGGCATATTATGTAAGTAATAATAAAGGCTCTATCAATGAATCAATAATTGAGCCAAATTACCTCTAAGTATTAAATTGACTGGTCAATGAAAAAAAACCTAGCTGTGCTAGGTTTTTTAATATTTGGTGGGCCTACTTGGACTTGAACCAAGGACCAATCGATTATGAGTCGACTGCTCTAACCAACTGAGCTATAGGCCCGGGTAAAGAGCTATTCTAAAAAGCTTTGAAGCTTGTGAGCACGTGAAGGGTGACGCAATTTTCTAAGTGCTTTTGCCTCAATTTGTCTTATTCTTTCACGTGTAACATCAAATTGTCTTCCAACTTCCTCGAGAGTGTGGTCAGTACTCATATCAATTCCAAATCTCATCTTAAGAACTTTCGCCTCTCGTGGCGATAAATTTGCTAGAAGATCGCCTGTAGTTTCTTTCAAGCTTTCTCGAGTCGTTACTTCGACGGGTGAAGATAATTTTTCATCTTCAATAAAATCACCTATTGTAGAATCTTCGTCATCACCAACAGGATTCTCCATTGAGAGCGGCTCTTTTGCAATCTTTAGAATCTTATTAATTTTATATTCCGGCAATTCCATTTCTACAGAGAGCTCTTCAGGTGTTGCCTCTCTTCCAAATCTTTGCAATAATTGGCGCCTTACTCTATTAAGCTTATTAATTGTTTCAATCATGTGAACAGGTATTCTGATAGTACGTGCCTGATCAGCAATAGACCTTGTGATGGCTTGGCGAATCCACCAAGTTGCATACGTTGAAAACTTATAACCACGACGATACTCGAATTTATCAACTGCTTTCATGAGTCC
>CAYNES010000008.1:0-19019 GCA_964396315.1 uncultured Piscirickettsiaceae bacterium
GCCAGCTTAACTGCTTCAGATTGAGTTCTAAATGTCATTGAAACAAGGACTGGGCCAAAAATTTCTTCCTGCACAAGTGGATGACTTGAGTCAACATCAGTAATAAGAGTAGGTGGATAGTAATTTCCTTCTGGATCTATATCACAGGCTTGATAAAGCTCTCCTCCATGACTTAAGCCAGAATCCACCATTTCACTAACTCTATCAAACTGAGTTTGACTAACAAGGCTTCCTATATCAGTTGATTTATCAAGTGACGATCCAAGACGGAGCGTTTTGATTCTTTGCTTAATTTTTTGATGAAGTTCTTCTGCAACCTCAGCTTGAACCAATAATCTTGATCCAGCACAGCAAACCTCACCCTGGTTAAACCAAATTGAGTCAACTAACCCTTCTACAGCAGCATTCAGATCTGCATCCTCGAATACAATGAATGCTGACTTGCCTCCAAGTTCAAGGGTCAGTTTTTTTCCTTGTCCTGCAGTGCTTTCTCTGATAGATCTGCCGACAGCTGTTGAGCCAGTAAATGCAACTTTATCGATACCTTTGTGAGCTGCAAGCTCAGCACCGATAACTCCATCTCCATTAATCATATTAATGACACCTGGAGGTATCCCTGCTTCCTCACAAAGTTGTGCAAAAAACATTGCAGTTAATGGAGTTTGTTCAGCCGCTTTGAAAACAATTGCATTTCCCATAGCTAATGCAGGTGCAATTTTCCAAGACAGCATTAAAAGTGGAAAGTTCCAAGGAACAATTTGTGCTACAACGCCAATAGCTTTATAACTTGCGAATTCTTTTTCTTGAAGCTGTGCCCAACCTGCGTGATGATAAAAATGTCTAATCGCTAGAGGTATATCAATATCTCGACTCTCTCGTATCGGTTTTCCGTTATCAAGAGATTCTAGAACAGATATTAGTCTTGAATGCTTTTGGATTAATCGCGCAAGAGCATAAAGCACTTTGGCTCGTTCATGTCCACCCAGCTTTTCCCAGGCAGGTTGAGCTTTTCTTGCAGATTTAACAGCAGAATCCAATTGACTGGAATTAGCAACTTCAATATTCGCTAAAAGCTCTCCGTTTGAAGGGTCAAGAGAGGCAATCAATTTAGAGTCTTTGCTTGAAACAAATTGACCATTAATGAGTTGACCAAATCTGCGACCATTAGTTTCAAGCCAATTCTGAGCTTCCTTGTTGCTTTCAAATGCTTCGCTATATTCAAGATTGTCAAAAGATTTTAGAAGTGTCATATTTAAATCCTATGCTATCGGGTGGCGATATGAAGAAGAGTAGAAGCCAGATGAGAAGTGGTCTAATTGACGCTCAATGTCACCTAGAAGGCCTGATGCACCAAATCTAAATAAATTAGGTTCTAACCATCGACGACCCAACTCTTCTTTAATCATCGTCATAAATAAAAGTGCTGTCTTAGTATCACTGATTCCACCTGCGGCCTTAAAGCCGACAGAAGTTCCAGTTTTGTTGTAATAATCTCTAATCATTCTAACCATAACCAGGCTTACAGGTAGGGTAGCGTTGACAGATTCTTTGCCAGTAGAGGTCTTAATAAAGTCAGCGCCAGCCATCATACAAATTTGAGAAGCTTTTGCAATATTAGTTAGATTACCTAATTCACCAGTTGCCAAGATAGTTTTCATATGAGCATCGCCACATTTTTCTCGAAACATCTTCACCTCATCATAGAGCGCCTTCCAGTTTCCTTCTAAAACATGTCTACGACTAATTACGATATCTATTTCGTTTGCACCTGAGTCGACCGAATACTCAATCTCTTGAAGCCTCAGTGGAAGTGGAGAAAGTCCTGCAGGAAAGCCGGTTGAGACTGCAGCAAGATTAATTTTTGTATCTTTGATTACCTCTTTAGCAGCACTGAGCATATCATGATAAACACAAACAGCAGCGACACTTAAATTCAAGGAACCAACACCTAATTCACTTTCAAGGCTTATACTAATAGGTTGCTTAGCTTTGCTACAAAGTCTTCTCACACGAGCGACTGTATCGTCACCAGACAGAGTGGTTAAGTCTATTAGGCTAATGGCCTTCAGGAGCCAAGCAGCCTGCTTATCTTTTTTTATACTTCGTCTTGGTCCATAACTACTGCATCGTCTTTCAACTGCGCTTCGATTGATCGATATATTTGAAACCAGGTCTAAGCTAAAATCTATCCCTGGATTTCTTAAATTACCTTGATTAGTTTCAAATTCTTCAGACTCAACAAGATTTAGAACTTTTTTGTCTGGCTGCAATTTCTGATCCTTTGTTGAATTTTTATTAGTATTCATAATGTTACTACCCAATAGGTATTACTGGCTTTTTAGATACGAAATTAATATTTTCTCTACAGTATCTGCTGCTTTACTTGCAAAAGCAATAGTTTGTTCATGGCTAATATCTGTCTCACTCATACCTGCAGCATAATTTGTAATCACAGAAAGTGCACAAAGTTCTATACCTTGGTGGCGAGCTAAAATGACTTCAGGAACAGTGGACATGCCAACTGCATCAGCACCAAGTGTAGTTACTGCTTTAATTTCAGCGGGTGTTTCAAATTGAGGTCCACTAAACCAAGCATAGACTCCTTCATGTAAATCGATATTATTACTCATTGCAGCCTTTCTCATATCATCACTTAACTTCGGATTGTATGCATCAACCATATTGACAAATCGCTCGTTTCCATCTGCTCCAAATAGAGGCGAAACTCCAGTCATATTGATGTGATCTGTGATTAGCATGACGCTTCCAGGAGGTGCTTTTTTAACAGTACTTCCAGCAGCATTTGTTAAAACTAAACTTTGGCAACCAATAGCATTCAATACTTGAATAGCAACAGCCATAATATCAGCTCTGCCATGCTCATAGTAATGAGCCCTGCCTTGCATGACAACAACATTAGTTCCTTCTATCTCACCAAACAATACTTTTCCTGCATGGCCTCCAACTCCAGCAATTGGAAATCCAGGAAGTTCATCAAAATCGAGTGTTGCATGAGTCTTTATGTTGTCACAAAATTGACCTAAACCTGAGCCAAGAATTAGTCCCACTTTAGGCTTAAAGCTATTAATGTGTCGACTGATCACTTTAACACAGTCTTGAACCTGACTCATTAGAGATGCTCCGGTCCAAATGAATTTGGAAGAAGCTCTGATAAGCGGATTCGATCTTTGATGCCATCTGGTGAACACATTATGACCTCAGTGGACTCATCAGAGAACTCTCTTATTCTTTGCCTACAGCCGCCACAAGGGATACCTCCACCATCATTTTTAGTCATAACGTAAATCTTATCAATTTTGCTCTCTCCACCCATAACCATTGATGCAATTGCAGAGGCTTCTGCGCAGTTACCAAGAGGGTAACTTGCGTTTTCAACATTGCAACCACTATATTCACTACCCTTGTCGGTAATAATTAATACACCTACTGGGTAGTTTGAGTAGGGCACATAGGCTTTACTCATTGCTACTTTTGTTATCTGTATATGACTCTCTTCACTCATTTTTAAAGCTCCTTAATATAAGGTTGCGCAGAGGCCTTAGGAGGAACAGCTTTACCAATAAATCCAGCCAACAGAATAATTGTAAGGATATACGGTGTTGCTTCAATGAGCTGTACGGGGATTTCTCCGATACCAGGTATAACTATGCCCTGAAGCCTAATCGAGATCGCATCCAAAAAGGCAAATAAGAAGCATGCTGCAAGAACCTTATAAGGGTGCCACTTTCCAAAAATAAGTGCAGCAAGAGCAATAAATCCGCTTCCAGCAGTCATATCTTTGACAAACTGAGCGTTGTAAGCTGTAGCCAGGTATACACCACCCACCCCACACAATATACCGCCTATCAAAAGAGCTTTATAGCGAAGAGACTCAACAGAGATTCCTGCAGTATCAACCGCTTTTGGATTTTCACCAACAGCTCGAAGTCTAAGACCAAAGCGAGTTCTAAAGACAACCCACCAAACCATAGGGACAATTGCGAATGCAAGATAGACCAAGATGTTATGACCACTAATTAGCTCTCTATATATAACACCTAAAACGGGTATATGATCGATTAGTTCAAGGCCTGGTAAATCGATTGAAAGGAATCTCTGGTCATTTTTTAAAGTAGGAGTAATTCCAGCCTTTTTAAACCAAGCGAGGCTGAGAATCATAGTAAGTCCAGCAGCTAAAATATTAATTGCAACTCCGCTCACAATCTGATTTCCTTTATAGGTGATTGAAGCAAAACCATGTACCATTGCGAGTACCGAAGAAGCAAAGATACCAGCCAATAAACCAATCCATGGCGAGCCAAATACCACTGCTGCGCTTGCAGCAATAAATGCTGACATCAGTAATTTGCCTTCTAGGCCAATATCAACTACCCCAGAGCGTTCTGCAAAGAGGCCAGCCATTGAGGCAAAGATTAGAGGAATACAGACGCGAACCGAGGCGTCTAATGTCAATACAGTGTTTAAAAAGATATCACTCATTCTGTTCCCTCAATCGGCGCTAAAAAGCGAATTAAAATTGGCCTATATAAATACTCAAGGCCACCACAAAATAGAATAACAAGTCCTTGCATAACCACAACAATATCCCTAGAAACATTTTGAAGCTCAAAGTCAAGCTCAGCTCCGCCTTGATAGAGGATTCCAAATAGGAATGCTGCAATCAGAATTCCAACTGGGTGGTTTCGACCCATCAGTGCTACTGCAATTCCACCAAAACCATAACCATAATTAAAATTAAGGAATAGACGATGCTGAACACCCATTAACTCATTGATTCCAACAAGCCCAGCTAAAGCGCCAGATATGCACATGGTTACAACAATAATCTTCTTTGGATTAATACCGCCATAAACGGCAGCATCGTTGCTTTTTCCAACAGCCCGAATTGCGTATCCCCAACGAGTATGCCAAAGAAAAAACCAAACCAATCCTGAGAAAAACAAAGCCACTAAAATTGATAAATTAAGTGGTGATTTTGCAATCTTGTAGCCAAAAATTGCGAAAACATCATGAACAAAAGGGAGCCAAGAAGCTTTAATGAAATCTGCACTCTCGGGAGACATTTCTCCAACTTCTCTTAACACATTAACCAAAACATAAACCATCAAGGCAGATGCTAGAAAGTTGAACATAATCGTTGTAATAACAATATGACTACCTCTATAGGCCTGCAAATAGGCAGGAATAATAGCCCATAGCGCACCAAATAAAAGCCCCCCGGAGATTGCTAGCGGAATAACTATCCAAGCGCTAAGAGCAGGGTTTAAATAAAGTGCGACAAGAGCGGTACCTAGTCCGCCAACATAGGCCTGACCTTCCCCACCAATGTTGAATAATCCAGCATGGAATGCAACAGCAACAGCCAAGCCTGTGAAGACAAAGTTGGTCGCATAATAGAGCGTATAACCCAAACCCTCATCATAGCCAAGGGCACCATAGATTAAGATTTTTGTTGCTTTTATCGGATCTACACCAATTAGAACAAAAACAATAGCTGTTGCAATAAATGCAGTTAAAACATTAAGGAAAGGCAATAATAAGCCATTAATCCATGATAAGCGCCTCTCACGAGTCATAGCTTAGCTCCTTTTGTTGTATCTTCAGGTTCAAGTGCGTTAGCCATCATCATTCCAAGTGTTGCCTCATCTGCATCTGTTCCAATAACTGTTCCAGTGATTTCGCCATCACACATTACAACGATTCGATCACTCAGTGACATAATTTCTTCTAACTCTACAGAGATTAGGATAATAGCTTTTCCAGCATCTCTCATTTCAATGATTCGTTTTCTAATAAACTCAATGGCGCCAATATCCACCCCTCTAGTTGGCTGTCCAATAATGAGAACATCTGGGTCTCTCTCAAATTCTCTAGCTAAAATAAGCTTTTGCTGGTTACCACCTGAAAAATTTGAAGACATCAGATTAGGGTTGTTTGGACGAACATCAAATGCTTCCATTATTGATTCACAATTAGCTTTTACCAAGGCACGTTTTAGCCAAACTCCTTGATTGATACTTTTGTCATTGTGATAGCCTAAAAGTGCAGTTTCACTCGCAATAAATTCAGAAATCATTCCCATTCTTTGACGATCTTCAGGAACATGAGCAACACCCAGATTTCTTAGTTGTTCAGGATTCAAAGAGTTTTTAGAAGTTATCGTTTCACCCATAATTTCAATTGAACCACTTGAAATTGGAAGTATTCCAGCTAAAGCCTTTAAAAGCGTGCCTTGGCCATTACCTGTCACTCCAGCAATTCCTAAAATTTCTCCAGAGCGAGCTTCAAAACTAACATCTGAAACTCTCTTTAAGCCTTGTTCATTCTTTATTTCAAGGTTTTTAGCGACTAAAACAGGGTTGCCAATTTTGGCTTCAGATTTTTTAATATTGAGTAAAACCTTACGACCTATCATTAACTCTGCAAGCTCTTCAGGATTCGTCTTGCTTGTTTCCCTATGCGCAACCATTTTTCCAGCACGCATCACTGAAACATAATCTGTAATACTCATAATTTCACGAAGCTTATGAGTAATAAGAATAATTGTCACACCTTGGGTCTTAAGGGCTTCAAAAATACGAAATAACTCGTCTGACTCTTGAGGAGTTAACACGCCTGTTGGCTCATCAAGAATAAGCACTTTTGCACCTTTGTAAAGTCCTTTTAGAATCTCAACTCTCTGCTGCATTCCTACTGAAAGCTCTTCAACAGCAACATCTAGCTCGACTTCTAGGCCGTACTCTTTAGCAAGTCTAGTGAGTTCGATTCTTGCTTTGGATAGACTCTCAGTAATTAAGGCGCCACCTTCGCTACCAAGAACAACATTTTCTAGGACTGTAAAGTTGTCTACCAACATAAAATGTTGATGCACCATTCCAATGCCAGCCTCAATGGATTGTTTTGAGCTGATCGCTCTAAAGTCTTTATTGAAAACTTTAATTTGCCCAGAGTCTGCCTGGTAAAAGCCATACAAGATGCTCATCAGCGTTGACTTTCCAGCGCCATTTTCCCCAACTATTCCATGAATCGTTCCAGATTGAACACTCAAGTTGACCTTGTCATTAGCATGGACAGCACCAAAATGCTTATCCACATTGATTAGCTCAATAGCAATGTTCGACTCAGCCATAGGTATTTATTTTAACCAAGAAATAGATTAATTATAGTTATAAGTATTTGAAACTTTAATCTATAGTTTTTAAATTAAATTATATATAAAAGTTAAAAAAAAACATCCGGCCCTAGAGCCGGATGTTTTCAGTAAAAAAAGCTACTTATTATAGAGGGCAGCTATTATCGGCCATGTAGTCATGAACAACAATATCACCTGCAATAATTGCGTCTCTTGCTGAATTAACAGCAGCAAGCATATCAGCAGAAACTAGATCTGCGTTGTACTCGTCCATTGCAGCGCCAACACCATCTTGTGCAACACCATTAACACTGATGCCTGCTTCCCAGTTACCATTTGCAGCAGCAGCAAAACTATTATAAGCTGCTAAGCCAACTTTCTTATACATTGAAGTCAGCATAGTTCCTGGTTGCATGTAGTTTTGGTTAGAGTCTACACCAATTGCTAGAACACCCATATCAGCAGCAGTTTGGTATACACCAATTCCAGTTCCACCTGCAGCAGCATAAACTACATCTGCACCATTTTCAACTTGGCTACGAGTAATTTCACCACCTTTAGTTGGGTTACCCCAAGCCGCTGGTGTTGAGCCAGTCATTTGTGCTAGTACGTTCATAGAGCTATCATGGTGAGCAACACCTTGCTTATAACCACACTCAAAACGGCTAATTAATGGAATGTCCATTCCACCAACAAATCCTACTGTGCCTGAATTTGAGGCCATAGCAGCCATAATTCCGACTAAGAAAGATCCTTCATGCTCTTTATATATAACACTTTGAACATTTGGAAGGTCTACAACCATATCTATGATAGTGAACTGAGTATCAGGATACTCTTCGGCAGCCGCCTGAACAGCATTTGCCATAGTGAATCCTACAGCGATTACTGGTGAATAACCACGTTGAGCAAATTTCTTAAGACTTTGCTCCATCATAGCTTCATTAGTTGGCTCTAATTCAGTAACTGCTATACCAGTATCATTCATAAACTTCATAACACCGTTTACGTAAACAGCCTCGTTAAATGACTTATCATTTTTACCTGCAGTATCATAGACTACCGCCGGCTTGACATCAGCTTGAGCAATTGGTGCTGCTAAAAGAAACGTAGAAGCAATAACCGCTAAGCCAGTTTTTTTGATCAATCCACTAAAATGTGAACGTTTCATATTTTTCATTGTGTACTCTCCTTAGTTATTAATCTTATTTTTTAATAGAAAGAAAACCGTCATTAAAAAAAAGACAGTCAAAATATCTTTAATATTAACTCAAGTTTTGTTCTTAAAAGTATATAGAAAATAAATTCCCGAGTTGTGAATATTCTATTCTCGAAAAAGGTCTTTGTCAAAAAAAAATCAATATATTTTTCAATCACTATGAATTACTATCTTTAAATCAAGTTTGTATTTTTTTCTATATTAATTGAACAATTAAAAAAGATTGTTTACAATAATTGTCAACAAATTTAAGCTTATAATTACTGATATTGAAACAAATATTAAGGTTTGCTTAAATGAATACAGAAATTAATAAAAATTCTGATGAAGTTGTTGATCTAGTTTTTGAAGCAATTCTAAAGAATCGTCTAAAGCCTGGAGTGAGACTTTCAGAAATATCATTGCAGGAAGAGTTTGGGTATAGTCGTTCTGTTGTTAGACAGGGATTTGATAAACTCGTCGACTCAGGCCTCCTTCAACACAAAAAGAATCAAGGGGTAAGGGTAGCGTGCCCAACAAGGGAGGAGACGATTCAGATCTATGAAGCCAGACAAGCTATTGAAAATGCTGTAATCACAATATTGGTTAACAAGCATAAGAGTCAAAATTTAGATTTATCTTGCATTGATGATTTGATTTCTGAAGAGAAACGCCTGCACAAAACCTCTCAGCATGATGAGCATACAAAACTATCATGCGACTTTCATTTAACTCTAGCAGAGCTTTGTGATAATAAATATATAGTAGAAAGCCTTAAACCTCTTATTCCATTAAGCACCCTAGCAGCATCAGTCTACTCAAACCCCGAGTCTACTTTTTGCTCGTATGCAGAACATAATGATCTAATTCAGGCAATTAAAAGTAATGACTTGAATAAAGCCTCCGAATCTATTAATAAACATCTGGAACACTGTGTCAAGTCACTTGATTTTAATAAACCTATTAGAACTAAGAGTTACAGCAACATATTTAGCTAAATATTATGAATAAGAAAGTCATTCAAAGTTTAAGTAACTACCCTCGTAATATGACCGGTTATGGAAAAGACTCAATGCATCCACACTGGCCAAACAAAGCAAGAATTGCAGTTCAATTTGTTTTGAATTATGAAGAAGGTGGAGAGAATTCTATCCTTCACGGAGACAATGCGTCTGAAACCTTCCTTTCAGAAATAATTGGCGCAAAGGCTTATGAAGGTGAAAGACACATGAGCATGGAGTCTATCTATGAATATGGTTCAAGAGCAGGAGTATGGAGAATATTAAGACTCTTTAAGGAGTTTAATATTCCAATTACTATCTTTGCTGTTGGGCTTGCGATTGCAAGAAATCGAGAGCTAGCTGACTATCTTGCTGAACATGATTATGATATTTGTGCACACGGATTTAGGTGGATAGATTATCAATTTGTTGAGGAAAAAGTTGAGCGGGAGCATATTAAAGATTGTATAACAATTTTGACAGAATTTTTAGGTAAGCGACCTGAGGGATGGTATACGGGCAGAAACAGCCCCAATACCAGAAAACTGGTTATTGAAGAAGGTGGTTTTCTTTATGATAGTGATGCTTACGATGATGATTTGCCTTATTGGGCTAACGAATTTGAGACCGATAAAAAACACTTAATCATTCCTTACACCTTAGATGCAAATGATATGCGCTTTGCATCGCCACAAGGATTCAATTCTGGAGGCCAATTCTTTAATTACTTGAAGGACAGTTTTGATGCTTTATACATAGAAGGTGAATCAAGTCCCAAAATGATGTCAGTGGGAATGCATGCTCGAATATTGGGAAGACCTGGAAGGATAATGGCTATGCGAAAATTTTTGGAATACATCAAACCCTTTGATAATGTGTGGTTATGCTCTAGAAGAGAAATAGCAGATCACTGGTATAAGAATTTTTAGATTTTAAATATGAAGTTACCTCAAGAATTAGCAAAACAATCTTCTGATAAGTTTTTAGATACTTTTAAGAACTTGTATGAGCATTCACCTTGGTTTGTAGAACAGTCTTTAGAGAGAGTTTTAGCTGACAAACAATACAATAAGTTAGAAAAGTTTCATGAATTGCTTTGTGATATTATGCTCTCGGCGGATAGAGATATGCAGAACAATTTAATTACGGCACACCCGATGCTAGCAGGCAAAAAGGCACAAAATAATGAGCTTACTGATTTTTCAACAACTGAACAAAAATCAGCAGGATTGAATGACTGCACTGATGATGAAATTAAACTTTTTGAAAGGCTTAATGATGAGTATTTTCAAAAGTTTAGCTTTCCTTTCATTATGGCTGTTAAAGAGAAAAATAAATCTGAAATTATCTCAAGCTTCTTGAACCGTAAAAATAACTCTAGTGATGAAGAAAGAACTAACGCTTTAGAGGAAATTAATAAGATAGCCTGGCTAAGAATTATGGAGATTTATGGAAAATAAAGGACTCATTGATGTGGCTTGCTCTGATACTGGAACTAAGGTCATTTATTGCAGTGATGAATTCTTTGCTGATTCCTCTCGTATGCTTCAACCTAACGATCCTGTTTGGATTGAGGGCAAATATGATGACAATGGTAAATGGATGGATGGTTGGGAAAGCAGAAGAAGAAGGGATGGAAAGGATGATTTTTGTTTTATTCGTTTAGGTAAGAAAGCATCTATTAAAAGTTTTAATATCGATACCACGCACTTTACTGGAAATTTTGCCCCAGGAATTTCAATTCAGGGCTGCTCTGTTCCAGGAGGCACGACCGATGATCTAGTAGTAGATAACAGTGCAGTCTCAGAATGGTTTGATCTTCTCGGTAAAAAAGCAATCAAGGGCGACTCTCACAATCGTTTTGATTGCACTTTGAATAAACCGATTACGCATTTAAAAATTACGCTTCATCCAGATGGGGGTATTGCAAGATTCAGAGCCTATGGTGAGTTTTGGGAAGAAAAGAGAGATTCAAATTTTAATGGCATCAATGTTCTTTCTAAGGAAAGTGGTGCAAGGGCTATTTTTGCTAATGATGAGCATTTTGGCTGTTTGAGTAATATATTAGAAAAGCATGAGCCATTAAGCATGGCCGATGGTTGGGAGACTAGGAGGAGAAGAGAGCCAGGAAATGATTGGGGTGTTCTTGCACTTTCAAAACCTGCCCAGGTTGAAGAAATCATTGTCGATACTAAGTTTTTTAAGGGTAACTTTCCACATACATTTTCTCTTTCCATAGCAAACATTGCTGATGAAGAAGACTCTAGCATAATAGAAAGTAGTATTACTTGGACAAAACTCTTGGAAAGACAAGAACTAGGGATGAATCAAATTCATACTTTTAAAAATAAGGACATTTTGAATCATGAGCCCTTTAATCATGTTCGAATTGATATATATCCTGATGGCGGCATTGCTCGTTTAAAGTTTATTGGTAAATTTATTTAATTATGAAAAACATTAAACTAGTTCCTGAAAAATTGACCGAAGAAAACTTTGCTGATTTTGGAGAGGTTGTCTCAATCCAAAGTAAAGAGTCAAAGACCATCAATAATGGTTTTGCTGACAAATACGCTGACATTGCCTCCTTAGATACTAAAGAAGATCAAGGTCAAACAAGTGTCCATATTTTTGTGGCGAAAAGCAGACAATTTCCACTTCATATCTCAATGTTAGAAAAACATCCTTTTTTCAGTCAAACCTTTATACCAAGACATTCTTCTCCCTTTATATTAGTAGTAGCACCTCCCTCAGAAAAGCCATCTATTGAAAAATTGAAAGCTTTTATAACTGATGGTGAACAAGGTATAAATTATTCGCGTGGTGTCTGGCATTTTCCTCTTATCAGTATCAATAATAATTCACAATTTATAGTGATTGATAGAAAACATAATGAAGATTTTGATACGATTGAACAGTGTGAGGAAATTTCTCTAGATGATGTTAAAGTAACGTTGGAGTTAAGCTCATGATGAAATTGTATTTAATTGATTGGTTAAGTCTTTCTCTAAAGCTGCTTCATGTAATCGCTGGAATTGCATGGATAGGAGCCTCTTTTTACTTTAATTGGCTTGAAAATAAACTCAACCGAGTTAAAAATAGAGATGAAATTGCTGGCCATTTATGGGCTGTCCACGGCGGTGGTTTTTATTATTTAGAAAAATATAAAAAGTATCCTCAAACCCTTCCAGAGCCTCTCCATTGGTTCAAGTGGGAAGCTTATTTCACATGGATTTCTGGAATTTTACTTTTGTCAGTTATTTATTACTTTAATGCAAGTACATACTTATTAGCGAGCGATAGTTCAATTTCCTCAACGTATGGAATCTTCTCAAGCCTTTTGGGGCTTTTAATATTTTGGTTGATTTATGACATATTATGTAAGTCAAAATTGGTCAATCAATCCACTATTTTTATCGGAATCATCTTTATTGTAATTTCACTTAGCGCTTATCTCTACAGTAATATTTTTAATCCAAGAGCTGTTTATATGCAGATTGGAGCAATGATTGGAACTGTAATGGTTGCTAACGTCTTTTTTGTGATTATTCCTGTTCAAAAGAAGCTAGTTTCTGCTTGTGAAAACTCAACTGAAGTGAGTAAGGAGCTTGGATTGATGGGCTATACGCGTTCTCGACATAATAACTACTTTACTCTTCCTGTTCTTTTTATGATGATCAGCGGCCATTATCCAACGATATACAGCGGAGAGTATGGCTGGCTAGTTTTGATAGCAATTGTCGGTATCTTGGTAATGGTGCGGCATTACTTTAACTTGAGAGGTGTTGGTCAAGCCAAAAATAGCCTCATTGCACTTATAGTTATCTCAGTTTTGGCTTTGATATATGCTCTAGCTCCTAACCAAGCTAAAGTTAAAAGTTCAGAATCAGTTAACTTTTCTGAAGTACAACTTATTATTGATAAGCATTGTGTTAGTTGTCATGCATCTGAACCTTCTAGCCAAGTCTTTGCAGTTGCTCCAAACGGTTTTATGGTTGACACTAAAGAAAAGATTATTGCCCACAAAAATCAAATTTATCAACAGGCCGTTTTATCCAAAGCCATGCCATTAGGCAATAGTACAAATATGACTGATCAAGAGAGAGATGTCCTAAGAGCTTGGGCTGAGGCAGAATAGTGAATAATAATAACTTCTATAGAGCGCCTATCTATCACTGTATTGAAACCAATGGCAATGTAGAGCCAATTTATATTGCTGATGGCCTAATGGTTGTAAATAGTAAATCGGGAAGAATTGTTGATATCGGAAGTTATTCGGATCTTACTTCAAATTGGGATACCTCTAATAACTTGATTCATTTTAAAGACCGTTTAATCATGCCAGGTTTTATTGATACGCACGTTCATTATCCTCAGTACAAGGTTATTGCTTCATATGGAACGAGCTTGTTAGAATGGTTAGATAAGTATACTTTTGTTGAGGAGCAAAAATTCTCTGATAAAGATTATGCTGATCAAATAGCTAATCTATTTTTAGATGAACTAATCAAAAATGGTACGACAACAGTTATGACTTTTTGTACTTCTTATAGGCAGTCAGTTGATGCATTTTTTGCTGCCTCAGAAAAAAGAAATCTAAGGATGGTTGCGGGAAAAGTAATGATGGATCGAAATGCCCCTGAAGAATTATGCGACAATCCTGAGGACAGCTATCTAGATTCTAAAGCATTGATTGAAAAATGGCATAATAAGGGGAGACTGAGATATGCTGTAACACCAAGATTTGCTCTGACATCATCACAGCTTCAGCTGGAACAAGCTTCAAAATTATTGAATGAGTATCCAGATAAAAATGGAAGAAAAGGAGTTTTACTTCAGTCTCATCTTAACGAAAATGATGAAGAGATTGAACGGGTGAATGAATTGTTTCCAGAATCTAAAAACTATTTTGGCGTCTATGATGATTTTGGAATTTCAGGTTGTAATTCTGTTTTTGGGCATTGTATTCATAACACAGAAGAAGAATATCAAAAAATGGCTGAAACTGGCTCCAAAGTCTCGTTGTGCCCAACATCAAATTTATTTTTAGGAAGTGGGTTGTTTGAATTGGAAAAATTAGAAAGTTATGGTATTGATGTTTCGCTGGCATCAGATGTTGGTGGGGGTGATAGTTTCTCAATGTTTCAGGTAATGAATGAAGCCTACAAAGTCTGTCGCATGAATGATTTTAATTTAGATCCAGTAAAAGCATTCTATTTGACTACACTGGGGGCAGCAAAGGTCTTAAATATGGATGACTGTATTGGTAATTTTGAGGTTGAAAAGGAAGCAGACTTTATCGTTGTCGATCTTAATGCAACTGAAATAATAAGCCAAAAAAACAAAATATCAGCCAATATCAATGACATACTATTTAATTTAATGACTTTAGGTGATGATAGACTTATAGATGAAGTGTATATCATGGGTCAAAGAACTTTTAAAAAATAGGAATAAGCTATGGGAAAACTTACTACACATATACTTGATACTGCTACGGGCGCTCCTGCTAAGGAAGTTGAAATCAAGATTTATAAGCGAAATGATTCCTCCCAGGTGCTCATTAAATCAGCAAAAACAAATGAAGATGGGAGATGCAATGAACCTTTACTATCAGGTGATGAGTTTGTAGAGGGTTGTTATGAAATTGAATTTATTGTTGATCAATATTATGCAAAAAAAGGGATTGATTGTCCCTTTTTAAAAGATGTTGTGGTTCGTTTTTATATCTCAAATAGCGACGAAAACTATCACGTACCGTTGTTAATATCACCCTTCGGCTATTCAACATACCGAGGAAGTTAGTGTCAATTTTATTAAATCAAAGCTTTAGCCCATTTGATCTTGGTGAAATGAACCCAAACACAACGGTTCTTGAATGGCTCAGAAGAAGTCAATTGTTTGGAACGAAAGAAGGTTGTGCATCAGGAGACTGCGGGGCTTGTACAGCAGTTGTAGGTGAATTAGTAACAATAAATAACAAGAATGTCGTTCAATATAAAAGCATCAATACCTGTATAGCGCTTGCTAATACTTTGATAGGTAAGCACTTGATTACTGTTGAAGGATTGTCAGAAGGTGATGAGCTTCATCCTGTTCAAAAGGCAATGGTTGCTGAAAATGGATCCCAGTGCGGTTTTTGTACCCCTGGCTTCATTATGTCGTTATTTGCTATGTACCATAATGAGAAAAATGTAGATTTGAGAAAAATTAATGATGCTTTATCTGGAAATTTATGCAGATGTACAGGGTACAAACCTATTATTAGCGCTGCATATATGGCGTTGAGTGAAAAAGAACAGGGACAACTTGATTTTTATGAAAGAAATCAATCTAAGTTTATAGAATCATTAATCAAACTCAGAAACCAAAAAAATATTAGCTTGAGATATCGAAATGATAAAAAAACTCTTCTCTTTGATGCGCCGTCAAATATTGGTGAGCTTTCTCAACTTTTATCTGACAATCCATCTGCAAATATTCTGGCTGCTGGAACTGACTTGAATCTAGAGATTACACAATCGATGAGGGAATTTGATCATATAGTTAGTGTCAATAGAGTCTCTGAACTTAAGCAGATTGTCGAAAAAGACTCTGAAATTGAAATTGGAGCTGCAGTCAGTTATGAAGAAGCCAAATCTATACTAGTTAAGTACTGGCCAGATTTGGATTCTTTTCTTCAGCGTTTTGCCTCGTTGCCAATTAAAAACTGGGCAACTATTGGTGGCAATATTGCTAATGCCTCACCGATTGGAGATATGGCGCCAGTTCTTATAGCTCTCGAGTCAAAGTTAAAGCTTAGGAAAGTAAAATCAACTCGCGTAATTGCACTTGAGGATTTCTTTATAAGTTATAAGAAAACCTTATTGGAGTCGTCAGAATTTATCGAAAGCATCATCATTCCAAAGCCTTTCAAAGGGGATCGATTAATCACTCACAAAATATCAAAAAGATATGAAGATGACATTTCAGCAGTCTGTATGGCAATTAATGTTAAGAGTGACAAATCTATTCCTCAATCAGTAAAGGTTGGAATGGGAGGAATGTCAGGAATACCTCAAAGAGCCATTGAGCTTGAAAAAGTGTTTTTAGATAATTGGGATAAGGAAGAGCTTCTTTCATTCGCATATGAGGCTTTAAAACTAGAGTTTTCTCCTTTCTCAGATGTAAGAGCTTCCTCAGAGTTTCGCCTAAAGGTTTCTGCGGGTCTAGTGAAGAAATCTTCTCTGATGCTTCAAGGTTATCCAATCGAAGATCTTGCTCATTATTCAGAAATGAAATCGACATAAAGGGGGTTAACATCCAGCAAGAAGGACAAAATTTAGATGAAATAAAAGATGTAATTGGCCTCCCACTGCACCATGACAGCGCCCGAATGCATGTTCAGGGAAGTGCCCAATATATTGATGATATCCCTGAACCAAATGGAACGCTTCATGTTGCTTTTGCTCTTAGCAATGTGGCTCATGGAAAAATTAAATGCATTGACGTTAATGAGGCCAAAGAGGCAGAAGGGGTCCATAGTGTTTTGATTGCAGAAGAGATCGAAAATTTGTTGATTGGACCTATTCGACATGATGAACCTATCCTGGCATCAAAAGAAGTATTGTTTTATGGTCAAGCAATTGCTGCAATTTTGGCTGATAGTCATGATCAAGCAAAAAAAGCCGCTCTTTTAGTAACTGCTGAAGTTGAAGAATTAAAATCTATCGTGACTATAGATGAAGCCATGAAAAGGAAAAGCTTCCTTGATGATCCAATTATTGTGAGTACAGGTGATTCCAAAAAAGCCATTCAAAATGCTAGGAATCGATTAACCGGATCATTGTCAATTGGTGGTCAAGAGCATTATTATCTTGAGGGTCAGATAGCTATGTCAATTCCGACTGAAGATAATGAATTGGTTATTCATTCATCCACTCAAAACCCGACAGAAGTTCAACATTTAGTAGCTCATGTATTAAGTGTTCCACAAAATGCGATTGAAGTTGTTACAAGAAGAATGGGAGGGGGGTTTGGTGGCAAAGAAACAGATTCTTCTCAATTGGCATGTATTTGTGCTATTTTTTCCGAAAAAACAAAGAAACCGGTTAAAGCAAGATTGTCTAGAAAGGACGATATTTTATTGACTGGAAAACGCCATGACTTTATTGCAAATTATGAAGTTGGATTTAGCGATAATGGTTTAATCCAAGGTATAACTATGGACCTTTCAGCAAGGTGTGGGTACTCGTTAGATCTTTCAAAGGCGATTGTGTCCAGAGCTCTTTTTCATTCAGACAATACCTATTTCATACCAAACGCAACTTTTACAGGCTATTTATGTAAAACAAATACAGCATCAAATACTGCCTTTAGGGGTTTTGGCGGTCCTCAAGGCATGCTAGCCATTGAAAACATTGTTGAAGAGATTGCAAATACTCTTGAGCTAGATCCATTAGAAGTTAGAAGGATAAATTTTTATCAAAAAGATAAAAATAATACAACTCCTTATGATCAAGTGGTTGAGGATAACATTATTGCTGAAATTACTGATGAGTTGATAGCTGAGAGTAATTATCATTCTAGAAGAAAAAAGATTGATAAATTCAATAAAGAAAACAAATATTTAAAAAAAGGTCTCGCTTTTTCTCCAGTAAAGTTTGGCATTTCATTTACCACTCAACTTTTAAATCAAGCGGGCGCTTTAGTTAACATTTATAAGGATGGAAGTATTTACTTGAATCATGGTGGAACAGAAATGGGTCAAGGCTTATTTATCAAGGTTGCACAAGTTGTTGCAAATGAATTTGGTGTTGATATTTCCAGAGTAAAAGTGTCCGCAACATCAACAGCAAAAGTTCCAAATACTTCGCCAACAGCGGCTTCTTCTGGTTCGGACCTCAATGGAATGGCTGCAAGAGAGGCGTGTCTTAGAATTAAGAGTAATTTGATCAATTTTGCTAAAGAGTATTTCGGTCTTAGTGAGGACACTATTAAGTTTAAAGATTCATTCATAGTGGCAGGTGAAAAACAAATACCGTTTGATGAATTTATCTCTCTAGCCTATTTGAATCGAGTAGAGCTGTTTAGTAATGGTTTTTACAAAACACCTAAAATTCATTTTGACCTAGTCAAACAAAAAGGCCGTCCTTTCTTTTATTACTCATATGGCGCCTGTGTCAGCGAAGTTATAGTAGATTGCCTAACAGGAGAATACAAGCTTTTGGGCGTTGACATTTTGCATGATGTGGGAGCCTCTCTAAATCCTGCGATTGACACTGGACAGATAGTTGGTGGATATATACAGGGAATGGGATGGCTCTGCTCGGAAGAGCTTAAATGGAGTGATTCAGGCGCTCTACTTACTACCGGAGCTTCAACTTATAAGATACCTGCGATTGGAGATACGCCAGAACATTTTGAGGTCAAAATTAAGCCTAATATTTCAAATCATGAAAATACCATTCATAAATCTAAGGCAGTTGGCGAACCACCTCTAATGCTTGCAATCTCAACCTGGCTTTCGATCAAAAATGCTATCTATAATGCTAACAATAAAAATATCAGTGGACTTAATGCTCCTGCAAGCTTTGAACAAGTATTTTTTAGTTTAAATAAAAATTCTTAAAAGTTAATTATGAATAGTTGGCTCAAGCACTTAAGGACGGCAATTGCTTTAAATAAC
>CAYNES010000009.1:0-18840 GCA_964396315.1 uncultured Piscirickettsiaceae bacterium
ATGTTGGGGCACTATTTTTGAGGAGATTAAAAGCTAAATCTAAGCTTTCTATGTCGTTCCTTGGAATGGTTGTTGCCCATCTTGGAATTGCTGTGTTCGTTCTTGGAGCAACTGTGACTACTCAGCTTGGGATTGAAAAAGATATCAAAATGAGTCTTGGGGAAACCCAAACAATTGCTGGATATGATTTCGTATTTAACGGCGTAAGCCCTCACTCAAAAGACAATTATTCAGGATTTATCGGAGATATTAGCGTATTTAAAAATAATAAAATAGTTACTCAACTAAGACCTGAGAAGCGTTTATACCAAACTGGAATGCCAATGACCGAAGCATCGATTGACCCCTCAATAACCCGTGATCTCTATGTTGCACTGGGCGAAAGTTTAGAGGAGGGTGCATGGAGCGTTAGGATCTACTATAAGCCACTGGTTCGCTGGATATGGCTTGGTGGGCTAATGATCGCTCTGGGTGCACTTTTGGCGGCTGTTGATCGGAGATACCTAATGAGAGTAAAGTCATGATTTTTTCTTGGCAACACATCATTATGCTTATTTTGTCATGCTTATTTATTGTATGGTTTCTTTATAGGCCAATAAAATCTGGTTTAAGTGACGATGACTCCAATATTGCAATTAACAAGCATAGGCAGGAAGAGCTAGCAATAGATATCAATCAAGGACTGATTGATGATGAGCAGTCTCAAGTTGCAGAATCCGAAATCATTAGCACTTTGGCTAATGAGTTAAAGGATAGCAATAAAGATAGTATTGCCATAAGGCCAATGAATTGGTCTATCTCAATATTTATATTTTTAATTTCTTTATCGATAGCTCTCTATTCTCAGTTGTCTCCAAAAGTACTTCCTAGCAGTCAGGATTTATCTGAACCTGTGAGTATGATTGAAAGTATCGAAAAGCTTCAAGCTTTTTTAGAAGAGAATCCAAGTGATTTCCAAGCATTAAAGATGATGGGTTTAGCTCAGATTGGAATCGGTAATGCAGATGAATCAATTGAAGCTTTTGAGAAGGCATACCTAATCAATCCTGAAGATATTGACTTATTGCTTCAATATGCCAGTGCCATTGCAGCAACTCAGGAAGGTCAATTTGATGGAAAGTCTAAAGAACTGATTGAGAAAGCATTTAATCTTAATCCTCTATCTGTTCAGGTTTTATATTTTTCAGGTATTGTTGCAGCTCATGAGGGTAATCTTAACGGCGCAATTGAGTTTTGGGAAAAAGCTCGTTACCTTACGCCTGTGGATCATCCTGACAGAAACATAATCGAAGAGGCTATAGATACCGTATCGAATTTACAAGTAAAATAACAACCATGAGTAAAACACTAGAACTCGCTAAATCACTTATAAGTCAAGCCTCAGTTACACCTGACGATAACGGTTGCCAGTCAATAATGATAGAGCGACTAAAAAAAATTGGTTTTGAAATTCGCTCACTGAAATTTGGAGATGTTGATAACTTTTGGGCCACTCGAGGCAATAGCGGCCCTATCTTTGCTTTTGCAGGCCACACTGACGTTGTTCCACCTGGAAATGAAGATGCATGGAATACTATGCCTTTTGAGCCTACCATCAAGAATGGTTTCTTGTTTGGTCGCGGTGCGGCAGACATGAAAGGCGGATTAGCATCGATGGTGACTGCAACTGAAAGCTTTGTTAAAGAGAATCCGAATCATAAAGGCACTATCGCTTTTTTGATTACATCTGATGAAGAGGGAGTTGCTATCAACGGCACAGTAAAAGTGATGGATTATTTAAATGAAAACAACACAAAAATTGATTTTTGTTTAATTGGAGAGCCATCATCCACTTCTATTACAGGTGATGTGATTAAAAATGGAAGAAGAGGCTCATTAAATGGTGTGATACATGTTAAAGGTCAGCAAGGTCACGTAGCATATCCTCATTTAGCTAAAAATCCAATTCATTTTATTGCTCCTGCCTTAAGTGATTTATGTAGTCTAGAGTGGGATAGTGGTAATGAGTACTTTCCAGCAACTTCATTTCAAGTTTCCAATATTCATTCAGGTGATGGGGTAACGAATGTTATTCCTGGAGAAGCGAAAGTCATGTTTAATTTTCGTTACTCAACAGAAACAACAAAAGAAGAACTGATGAGCAAGGTTCACGAGGTTTTGGATTCACATAAAATTGACTATATCCTGGATTGGTCTCATTCTGGATTTCCGTTTTTAACTCCTGAAGGTGATTTAGTATCAGCTTGTATTAGTGCGGTCGAAGAAACTAAAGAGATAACACCTGAACTTTCTACTTCTGGTGGAACTTCAGACGGAAGATTTATTGCTCAAGAAGGAACTCAGGTTGTAGAGCTTGGTCCAGTCAATGCCACTATTCACAAAGTCAACGAATCTATTTTGGTTAGTGACCTTGAAGATTTAAGTAGAATTTATTCTAAAGTTTTAACTAAGATTCTAGTTTAGCTGCAAACAAATGAAATTTGATATCATTACACTCTTCCCTGAAATGTTTTCAGCAATTAAGGAAGAGGGTGTGGTATCAAGAGCTCTGAAAAATTCAATCATTTCAATTAGGGAATGGCAGCTAAGAGACTTTAGTTCCAACAAATATAAAAATGTTGATGATAAGCCATATGGCGGGGGTGCTGGAATGGTGATGCAGGTCAAACCCATAAGGGATTGCCTAGCAAAAATAAGAGAATTAGAGCCCAATACAAAGGTTGTATATCTATCGCCTCAAGGGGAGCCTTTGAATCAAAAACTAGTTGCAAAGCTAGCAAACTTTGAATCATTGACACTCCTTTGTGGTCGCTATGAAGGCGTCGATGAGAGGGTTATTGAAAATGATGTAGACTTTGAAGTTTCAATAGGTGATTATGTCATAAGTGGAGGAGAGTTGGCTTCAATGGTATTAATTGATGCGGTCAGCAGACGCAAAGATAATGTGCTCGGCAACAAAGACTCGCTTAATGACTCATTTTCAAATAATTTGCTTGATCACCCTCAATATACAAGGCCAGAGACCATTGATGGTGAATCTGTGCCAGAGGTATTATTAAGCGGCAATCAAGCTAAAATTGATGCTTGGCGTCTGGAGCAGGCAATAAAAAAAACAAAGCAGAAGAGGCCTGATATTTTATCTAGTTAGTTGCTTGATTAAAACGTTCTCATGAATTGTTATTGTAAGGCCAATCGTATATAATTTATCAACACTTTTAATAAAGATTTTATGACAATAAAACACTCCTATAAAGGCTCAAATGTTGCATTAATCACTCCAATGTTTGACGATGGAGAAGTTGATTATGATACTCTGAATAATCTTATTGACTTTCATATTGATTCTGGAACGAGCTCTATCGTTTCAGTTGGCACAACAGGTGAGTCAGCAACTGTAGGAGTTAAAGAACACCTCAAAATAATTAATCACACTATCCAATATGCAGCAAGACGAATTCCAGTCATTGCAGGAACAGGCGCTAATTCAACTTCCGAGGCTATTGAGCTCACTCAAGAGGCTAAAAACCTTGGTGCCGATGCTTGCCTACTCGTCACGCCCTATTACAATAAGCCGACCCAGGAGGGCTTGTTTCAGCATTTCAAACTAATTGCTGAAAGAGTTGATATTGATCAAATATTATATAATGTACCTGGAAGAACTGCCGTCGATATGTCTGTTGAGACAACTGTTAGGCTCTCCGAAATCTCAAACATAATTGGCATCAAAGATGCTACTGGGGATTTGTCTGTAATTAAAGAGCTAGTTAAAAGCTGTCCAGAAGATTTTTTACTACTCACCGGGGATGATGCTACAGCTGTAGATTTTCTGCTTTTGGGAGGCCATGGAGGTATCTCTGTCACTGCCAATGTAACGCCTAAGAAGCTTCAAAAGGTATATATGGCTGCTATTTCTGGGAATGCCAAATTAGCCAAACAAGCTAATGAAGAACTCTCAAATCTACATAAGAATTTGTTTGTTGAGGCTAATCCTATTCCAGTTAAATGGGCTCTTCATAAAATGGGTATGTGCTCTAAAGGAATAAGGCTACCCCTGCTTGAATTATCAAGTGAATTCAGACCAGTTGTAGAAAATGATTTAAAGGAATTAAACCTAATATGAAGATTATAAATTATTTAAATATTGTTTTAATTGGTGTAATTTTAACTAGTTGCTCCAAAGTTACTGATCCTGTAAAGGAAATAGGTTTAGGAAGTCGAGATATTAATTATCAAGCTGACGAAAAAGTCGATTCACTCATCATTCCTCCGAACCTTACTGAGCCAAGCAATCTTCAAGCATTAACTGAAGTGGAGGAGATTTTAGATGATAATCAGGTAATTCAAAGAGTTCAAAATATTGAAATTAAGAGAGACAAATATCGTCGCTGGCTTCTAGTTGATCTTCCTCCTAGTGAGGTTTGGGCTTTATCAAAAGAATTTTTTCGTTCTTACGGCTTTAAAATAGAGAAAGAAAATCAAAAAATTGGGCTTTTTGAGACTGATTATCTGGAAATTGAGACAAAGGTTCCAGACAAGTCACTAGGTGCAATACGTGCTGCTTTATCTAAAGCATTGAAAACACAATATGGGTTACCTATTGCAGATAAATATAGAATTCGCATAGAGCCAACAGATGACCCAATGAAGTCTGAAGTGTATTTAACCCTAAGCTCTATAGGTGAAGTAGTTAGTGAGGCAACTAGAGTGTGGCAACCAAGAGAAAAAGATGTTGAGCTTGAAACTGAAATGATTCTTAAGTTAATGGTTTTTTTAGGAAATGATCGCTCAGATGCCATAACTAAAATTCAGTCAAATACGAATGAAAATATTGTAGATGTCATTGTTGAAGTCTCTGAAACAGGTTATGCGACCCTAATTTTTCCATTTGATAAGCAGGAATCATGGAAGCTTCTTGGGTGGGCGCTTGATGAACTAAGTATTGACATTGAAGATCGTGATCAGATTGAAGGTAGTTACTTTATCAATGTAACACCAAATAAGGGCTTCTTCTCAAAGCTTCTAGCAACTGCTTCAATAACAAAAACGTATCAATTGATCCTAAAAGAAGATATCAATTCTCAATCAAGAGTTATATTTGTTGATCTCAGTGAAGAGAATGATGAGAAAACGATTAGTTATAGTGCAGAACTCTTTGATCAAATTGCTTCAAAGTTTTAATTTTTTTTATACACAAGCTAGATTGTAATAATCATGCTTACAGAAAATCAAATTCAAGACATCTCTGCTGAAATTACTTTAGTAAGTGACTTATCGGATGATAATCTGCTTGAATTTTGTATGATAGCAAATCAAAGATACAGGAGTGGCAATCCTATCGTTACTGATGAAAATTATGACTTTATTTTCATTGCAGAACTAGCTAAAAGAATGCCCAATCATCCTTTTCTAAAAGAGATCGAGAGTGAGACTGAAAGGTTCTCAGAAGAGAAAATTAAACTTCCTGAAAAGATGCTTTCAACTGATAAAGCCTATTCATGGGATGAGGTTGAAAAGTGGCTGGAGAGAATTACTAAATTTTCTGACGAAATTACATTTTCGCCTGGCGATATTCTAATTAAAGGAACTGCAAAGCTAGATGGTTTTGCGGGCTATGATGACGGAATAAAACTCTACACACGTGGAGATGGAAATAAGGGAAGTGATATCTCAAGAGTCTTTGATAGAGGCCTTGGGATTCTCAATGACAGTGAGAGGGGTCAAGGTCCTGGAGAGATAGTTGTAAAGAGAAGCTACTTTGAAACCCAACTAAGTAATGATTTTGAGTATCCAAGAAACTTTCAAGCAAGTCTAATTAAAGAAAAAGAGCTGGATCATTTTGCCAAAGATGCGATAAAAGCTAAGGCTGCTTTATTTGTCCCCTTTAAGCAGCTTCCATTTTGGCAAGGGAGTATCAATGAGTTTAAGAATCAATTTACTGAAATTGTTGTTGAATTAGAGCAAGGTGTTGATTTTGATATTGACGGTGTTGTTTTTGAAGTAGTAAACACAGATTTAAAAGTGCATATGGGGTCGAACCGAAAGTTCCATCGCTGGCAAATTGCTTACAAAGAAAATAAAGAAAAAGCACAAGTAAAAGTCATTTCAATAACATCGCAAGTTGGGAGGACTGGAAAGATTACACCAGTTGCCGAGTTAGAGCCAACTCAATTAAGTGGAGCAACAATCTACAGGGCGACAGGTCATCATTTTGGCTTGGTCAAGGAGCAAGGCCTAGGCGCTGGAAGCGTTGTCGAGTTAACTCGAAGTGGTATGGTCATACCAAAAATTAATAAAGTCTTAAAAAAAGCAGAAGTAGATATTCCTTCTAATTGCCCTAGTTGTGATTCCAATTTGATTTGGGATTCAGACTTTCTTATGTGTCCTAATATTAATTCTTGTCCTGATCAGATTGTTGGAAAAATGATTTATTTCTTCAAAATTCTTGCAAATAATGATGGTTTTGGACAGGCAACAATCCAAAAGATTTATGATAATGGTATTCGTCAAGTGAGTGATATATATCAACTAAGCGCAGATCAGTTAATTGAAATGGGCTTTGGTGAGAAAACCTCAAACAACCTTATTGATCAACTGAATAGATCACGCCAAGAAAGTATAGAGGATTGGCGTTTTTTGGCTGCTTTTGGTGTTCAAAGACTTGGAATGGGTAACTGTGAAAATTTATTAAAAAATTATTCTATTGAAGAGATTTTTGAATTATCAGCCGAAGACATTGCGAATATAGATGGTTTTGCAGAGCTAACTGCAGAGCAAATTTTTGAAGGACTAGCATCTATTAAAGGCCAATATCAAATTTTGATAAATAATGGCTTTGAACTAGAACAAACTCCTCTAATTAATGAACTAGATTTAATTGTTAGTCCATTTCAAAATAAAAAAATCGTTTTTACTGGAGCTATGAGCCATCCTCGATCTGAGCTTGAAAAACAGGCAAAAATGCTCGGTATTAATGTTGCAAAGAGTGTTAGCTCCAAAACAGATTTTCTGATTATTGGAGAAAATGTTGGTCAATCTAAAATGAATGACGCAAAAAAACATAACATCGAAATTTTGACTGAGTTAGAATATTTAAAAAAACTAAATATATAGAATTTTTTTATATATAATTACTCACAACTTAAATCCAAAGCTGGTTTTAAGTTAAAGACATTGACGTTTATTTGGGCAAAAGCCTAGATAAGCGTTTTTTTTCGTCAGTTTAAAGATGAGCTGAACTGGTATAGAAGCCCGCTACTTTCTTGAAGGTAGTGGGCTTCTTTGTTTATAACATTGGAGTAATTATATGAAAATGATAACAGCTTATATTCAGCCAAAAAGACTGGATAGCGTGAGACAAGTACTCTCAGAAATTGATATTAATGGTGTTTCTGTTACTGAAGTAAAGGGGTTTGGAAGACAAAAAGGTCACACTGAGCTCTACAGAGGTGCGGAGTTTGTGGTGGAGTTCCTTCCTAAAGTTAAATTAGAAATTGCGATTACCGATGAGCAAGTTGATGAGGTTATTGAAACTATCAGTTCTGCTTGCAAGATTAATGGCGGAAAGATTGGAGATGGCAAAATTTTTGTTACAAGCTTAGAGCAGGTTGTTCGTATTCGTACGGGTGAATCTGGGCCTGAAGCACTATAGGAGTAGGAAATGGAAAATCAAATATTAGAATTACAGTATGCAATTGATACTTTTTACTTTTTAGTAATGGGTGCACTTGTTATGTGGATGGCGGCTGGCTTTTCAATGCTAGAAGCCGGATTGGTAAGAAGCAAAAATACGGCAGAAATATTAACTAAAAATATTGGCCTTTTTGCCATTGCTTGCACTATGTACATGATCTATGGCTATGACTTAATGTATGGTGGTGGAGCATTTCTTTCGGGGATTAGTGGACAGGGTGAGACATACTCAAATGCCTCAGACTTTTACTTCCAAGTAGTCTTTGTAGCAACTGCAATGTCAATTGTTTCTGGTGCAGTGGCTGAGCGAATGAAGTTATTTACTTTCTTTGCCTTTGCCGTAATCTTTACAACCATCATCTATCCTCTTGAAGGGTCATGGACTTGGGGTGGAAATGACGTTTTTGGTCTTTACAATCTCGGTGACTTCGGTTTCTATGATTTTGCTGGATCAGGAATTGTTCATATGGCTGGTGCTGCAGCTGCAATAGCTGGAGTCATGATACTTGGGCCAAGAAAAGGAAAATATGACAAGGATGGAAATTCGAAGCCAATCTTAGGCGCAAACCTCCCTTTAGCTACATTGGGAACATTCATCCTATGGTTAGGTTGGTTTGGGTTTAATGGTGGTTCAGTACTAGCTATGGCAAGTAAAGAGAGCGCTGATGCAGTAGCAATGGTGTTTGTTAATACCAATGCTGCAGCTGCTGGAGGCGTCATTGCTGCACTTGTTTTCGCTAAACTTTGGTTTGGTAAGGCAGACTTAACTATGACATTGAATGGTGCATTAGCAGGCCTAGTAGCTATTACAGCAGGGCCAGATACGCCGAGTGCTTTTGTTGCATCATTGATTGGCGCCGTTGGAGGAGTTATTGTGGTTCTGTCTGTTGTTTGGCTAGATCGCAAACTCAAGATAGACGATCCTGTTGGTGCTATTTCAGTTCATGGTGTTGTAGGATTATGGGGTCTTTTAGCAGTTCCCCTGACTAATGCCGATGTTTCATTTTCTGGACAAATAGTAGGAGCCTTAACTATATTTGTATGGGTTTTTGGTGCATCAATATTGGTTTGGCTTGCCCTCAAATCTCTGATTGGTCTTCGCGTATCAAAGGAAGAAGAAGAAGATGGTGTTGATCTTTCCGAATGTGGATTGGAAGCTTATCCAGAGTTTGTAACTAAATAGTGCAAGCTCATACTGTCAAATTAAAGGTTTTTAAAATTTTTGGTTTGACACCTTTCACTTCAGCATAAAGCTGAAGTGAAAGTTTAATGACTTTGCTGGTGAATTATTCTCCTTTTTCACCAGCTAAGGCTTTAAAGTAGAGTTTTATGAACAACAGTTGAGGAATAATTTAATTAAATATAACTCCAGTAAGGTATATTTATGGAATTAATAATGAAGAAAACAAAAATGAATCAATCGCCCCTTAAAATTATTCTGGTCGACGAAAATATGGGTCGATCTGCGATTTTAAGGCGAGCCCTTCAAGATAAGGGACATGAGGTTATTTGTCGTTTAGACGAAAGTGAAAATCTTGCAAACAGTAATGAAATTACTCATGCAGACGTTGTAATTGTCAATGCAGATATTCCTGATGAGGCTGTTTTTGCGAATTTAAGGGATGTAAATGAAACAAAGCCTAAGCCAATCGTTATGTTTACCGAAGCGTCAGAGGAGCATATGGCTGGAACTGCGATTAAATCAGGAGTGAATGCATATATTGTTGATGGCCTAGAAGAAAAGAGAGTACAACCAATTATTGATGTAGCTATAGCGCGTTTTAGAGAGTTTCAGGCTTTAAAAGATGAGTTAGACGCAACAAGAAGTCAGTTGGCTGAGCGTAAATCAATTGAAAAAGCAAAAGGCCTGCTCATGAAGCACAAAAAAATTACTGAAGATGAGGCTTATCAGTCCCTTAGAAAAATGGCTATGGATAAAAATAAGCGAATTTCAGAAGTTGCCGAAGGTATTATCAGTGCTTTTGAACTTTTAGGCTAGTTAAATCTATTTGATCTCTCTGGAAGCTTTTTCATCATGGCCAGATACCCCAAAACGTTTAGCTAGTTCAGACTCAATCTCTTCGATTTTAATATCCTCGTGACGAAGAAGCACTAAGAGGTGAAACCATAAATCTGCCACTTCATGAATAATCTCTTTTCTGCCTTCCTCATTAACCGCATTAATGACTTCTTCAGACTCTTCACTAATCTTTTCTAGAATCGAGCTAGTCCCTTTTCTATATAAAGAGGAGACATATGATTGATCAGCTGAAGCAGATTTTCTATCTTCTAAAATCTTCTCTAGTGAATTGAGAATACTATCCATAAATTTCTTTTGGGTCTTTAATTACATTTGAGACAATTATCCATTCATTATCTTCTAGTTTACTAAAGAAGCATTTAGCTCTACCAGTATGGCAGGCAATGCCTCCTTTTTGATTAACTTTAATCAAGACAACGTCCTGATCACAATCAGTATAAATTTCAATTATGTCTTGGTAATTGCCTGACTCTTCACCCTTAAACCAAAGTTTTTTTCTTGACCTTGAAAAATATACAGCTTTTTTTGTTTTAATGCTAAGCTCTAATGCTTCTTTATTCATCCATGCCATCATAAGGATTTCATTAGAAGAATAGTCCTGTGTGATGACGGGAACTAAGCCATTTTCATTAAATTTAATGGTATCTTGAGGTTTCATTTTAGTGGTATATTTTTATTCCAATTTTACAGTTGCATTCTAGATTAATTGTGATTAATTAGAGGCCGGCTTTTAGGCTGGCGACAATAAATTGATCCAAGTTTCCATCAAGGACGTCTTGAGTGTTGCTGCTCTCGATGCCGGTCCTTAAGTCTTTAATTCTAGATTGGTCTAAAACATAAGAGCGTATCTGATGGCCCCATCCAATATCAGATTTTAAATCTTCGACATCTTGCTTCTCCGAGTTTCTTTTTTGAATTTCAAGTTCATAAAGTTTAGATTTTAATTGCTTCATTGCTTGATCTTTGTTGGCATGCTGTGATCGTCCATCTTGGCATTGAACAACCGTTGTTGTTGGTATATGTGTAATTCGAACAGCAGATTCAGTTTTATTGACGTGCTGACCACCAGCACCAGAGGCACGATAGGTATCAATTCGAAGGTCTGATGGGTCTATTATAATTTCGATATTATCGTCTATCTCAGGTGACACAAAAACTGAGGAGAATGATGTGTGTCTTTTGCCATTTGCATTATATGGAGATTTTCTAACAAGTCTGTGGATGCCTATTTCGCTCCTAAGCCAACCAAATGCGTATTCACCATCAAAATGAATAGTTGCAGACTTGATACCAGCAACATCACCCGCTGAAACTTCCATTAATTTAACTTTAAAGTTATGTTTTTCTCCCCATCTTAAGTACATTCTCAGGATCATTTCAGCCCAATCTTGCGCCTCGGTTCCGCCAGAACCAGACTGAATATCGAGATAGGCAGAGTTACGGTCCATATCACCACTGAACATTCTTTCAAACTCATATTTTGAAATTAAATTATCTGTTTCATCTAAGTCAGCGACAATACCCTTTACTGTATCAATATCATTTTCACTTTCAGCCATTTCTAAAAGTTCCTTAGCATCACTTAAGATGCTAGATGACTTTGAAAATGTTTCACATAGATTATCAAGCTGAACTCTTTCTTTTCCTAATGATTGTGCTTTTTCTGGGTTTGACCAAACATCTGGATTTTCTAACTCCAACTTAACTTCTTCAAGTCGATCTTTTTTCTCCTCAAGTTTGAGGTGTTCTGACAGAATAATCATTCGCTCAGTAAGCTCAGTTATTTTTTGGTAGTTTGCAGATAGTTCCATGATTCTATTTTAATGCGACAAGTAATAAAAAAGCCCCAAAATAGGGGCTTTAATTTTTGTCTCTTAAAAATTAATTACTTTCTTAAGCCTAGACGCGAAATCAAATTAGCGTAAGCTGTAAGATCACTGTTTTTAATGTAAGCAAGTAATTTTTTGCGTTGTGAAACAAGTCTTAAAAGCCCTCTTCTGGAATGATGGTCTTTTTTATGAGTCTTAAAATGTTCTGTTAAGTGCCTTATTCTTGCTGTAAGAAGGGCGACTTGAACATCAACAGATCCAGTATCAGAAGGGTCTTTTTGGTATTCTTTAATAATAGTTTGTGTATCAATTGACATATATAGTTCATGTATCAAAAAATTAAGTGATGAATTATACGCTATTTTTTGGAATTGTTGTATTTCTAATCGAATAATATTAATTATATTTGTAAAAGTTATTTTCATCATTAGGCCTTGTTTTAAAGCGACGATGAATCCACAAATATTGCTCAGGAGTTTTGCTAATTTGCTTTTCAAGAATTTTATTGATAACGGTTGCATCCTGGATCGGATCATTGGATGGATAATTTGAAATAGGCTTTTCAAATGACATTGAATAGCCTTTTTTAGTTCTTGTAAAGTTGTAAGGAATAACCCTAGTATTATTATTTTTAGCTAGTCTGGCTGTTGCTGTAGTCGTCGCTGTTTGAATTCCAAAAAATGGTGCAAATACACTGTTATTTTTGCCTAGGTCTTGATCTGGGGCATACCAAATTGGAAGACTATTATTAATTGCCTTAACTATAGATCTTGTATCAGTACTTTTGATCATTACAGCACCATTTTTTTTATAGCCTCTAACCATGGTCTTATCAAATAACTTATTATTTTGAGGTCTATATATGTTTGCAATGGTGTGATTAAGGAGGAGTGCACGACTACCTAGCATGAGAGGCATAAAATGTGAGCATAGAAGAATAATGCCGCCTTCTTCTTTGAGCGCATCTTTAAAAAATTTCTCATTAGTAATAGTTAGAAGTTTTCTAATTTTTTTATCACTACCATAGTAAGCATTAGCAGTTTCAAAAAAACTTACTCCAATTGCTTCAAAGTGTCTTTTTACAAGTAAATTAACTTGGGTTTGCTTTTTATCAGGAAAGCAATGAGAGATATTTGAGTAGGCAGTAGATCTGAGCTTAGGCATAAAAGGATAAAGTAGCCTACCAATTGCTTTTCCAATCATAACCTGCAAATTGAAAGGAATAAAAACTCCAATGTGCATAAGCATAATTAGAATCCAGGTCGGAATGAATTTAGGGTGAATGAATTCGGTGTTTAACATTAAAATAAAAAGAAAACTAAACTAAAGACTAAGCTGTAAATTATGCCATTTATTGACAGAGATTTTATCAATGATTTACCCAATAGAGTAGATATTGTTGGTCTAATCAATAAGCGTGTAGCATTAAAAAAAGCAGGAAAAGACTATAAGGCTTGTTGCCCATTTCATGAAGAGAAAACTCCATCCTTTACTGTAGTTCCGACTAAGCAAATTTATCACTGTTTTGGTTGCGGTGAAAGCGGAGGGATTATTGATTTTGTTATGAAGTATGACCATCTTTCTTTTGTTGAGGCCATAGAGACAGTTGCTGGAGAATCTGGAATTTCAGTCGTCTATGACCAAACTGCCAAACCAGTAGATAAACGCTTTAAAAGATACAACCAAATAATGGCTGAGCTTAATGTTTTTTATCAAAATCAACTTAAGAATTCATCTGCAAAAAATAAAGTGGTCAGTTATGCTAAAAAAAGAGGAATAAGTGGATCGATTGCTAAAAGATTCGAGTTAGGGTTTGCACCCCCAGGTTGGACTAATCTATTTGATCAATTTAGTGAGAGTGATGAGTCAATTCAAAACCTTCTTTCAATGGGGATGATTGTTCCAAAAAAAGATAAAAAAGACGATTATTACGATCGTTTCAGAGATAGACTCATGTTTCCTATTCATAATGCAAAAGGTTCTGTGATTGGATTTGGAGGGCGTGTATTATCTAGTCAGGATAACCCCAAGTACCTGAATTCACCGGAAACCCCTCTATTTTCAAAATCAAAAGAATTATATGGTCTTTATCATTGTAGAAAATACAGTCGAAGGATTAATTCAATTCTTGTTGTTGAAGGTTACATGGACGTAATAGCGCTTCATCAACAAGGAATTACCAATGTAGTGGCAACTCTTGGAACAGCAACAACCCCAGCTCACTTGCAAATATTATCTCGCTCTGCAGAAACAATTGTTTTTTGTTTTGATGGTGATAAGGCGGGAAGAGATGCGGCATGGAAGGCGTTAAAAACATCATTGCCTTCAATAACTTCAGGACTTATTATCAAATTTTTAATATTGCCTGAAGGCGAAGACCCTGATACTATTATCAACAGAGAGTCTGCAAAAGCATTTAACAAAAGAATTGAAGGGGCACAAACCCTTTCAAGTTTCTTAATTGAACATATCAAATCAGAGGTCCCGTTCGGTACCATAGAAGGCAAAACCTTATTTTTAGAAAAGTCAGCATCCTTAATCAATATGGTGAACTATCCGACCTATCGTCAACAATTAATTGAAGGAATAGCTAATACAATTGGCCAAAATATTATTCAAGTAGAAAAGGTTGTGGAACAAAATAAAAATCAAAATGACCAATTAACAAGTTCCAATCCATCAGAGAAGAATAAATTAAACCCCAATTTTGTTAACCAAAAAATAAGTAACAATAGTACTTCTAGCATGAAGAGTTTGATGTCAAGAATGATATCTTGTGTTTTAAATTATCCATCAATTGCGAATGATCCCGAGACATCTAGTGTCGTTGAAGAACGAGCAAGAAATCTTCCAAAATCTGAGGTTTTAGTAGAGCTGATAAGACATGCCCAAGTTGAGTCTGACCTTTCGAAAGAAGCTTTACTATTGCCATATAAAACTAAGGAGAGAATATATTTACGTTTGCAGGAGCTGAGTACTATGGAGCCTTTTCTAAGTGAATTTGAGGCTAAAGAAGAGTTTGGATATGCATTAACTGCAGCAGAAAAATATTATGAAAGAAAGTCAACAAAAGCCTCAATACTCTCTGCAAAAACTCATGATGAAGAAAAAGCAGTTATGCAAAATATCATGAAAAGTAAGATGAAAGGGATAAACCAAAAAAAATCATCCTAACCCTCCACTTGAGTATTTATCTCTGAATCATTAATCAGAATTCTCTGCATTGCCTTTTGGAAAGCCATTGAAGCTGAATTTGATCCTTCACACCGATTCCTCAAAGTTGGGTCCCATGAGACAAAACATTTTTTTGGATAGTCGAGTCTAACTGCCATAATATATTTAGGTTTTTCGGCAGGAGAATAACCAACAAAATAAGTTCGTTTGGCACCATCTTTACTATACTGCCCATCTATCACCATTTCTGCTGTACCTGTTTTTCCAGCAATTGAGTATCCATCAATAACAGCACGATACCCAGAGCCTTTATCTGAAGCAACAGAATCAAGTATTTCAGAGATTCTTTTTGTCGATTCTGGAGTAAAAACATACTCTAATGATTCATTATGATGCTCAGTCTTAATAAGTTTAAGAGAGGGTATGGAGCCTTCATTGGCAAAGACAAGATAAGCTCTTGCAAGTTGCGCAAGGTTTGTTGTCATGGGTCCATGACCGAATGAGAGCGACCTCTTATCACTATCTCTCCAACTACTGAAATGTCTTAATTCTCCTTGATTTTCAGTTCCAGGCATGACGCCTAAAGACCTGCCAAACCCTAATTTTTCCCAAGTATTATAAAAGTCTTCATTTTCAATATTTTCTGCAACCATCACTGTTCCTAGATTATGAGATTTTTCTAGAATTCTTTGAATTGTCATTTGAAAAAATTTATTATCTGGTTTTATATTGGCTACTCTTTTAGTAACATCAATTAACTCATCATCAGTTGCAGTGATTATTCCTTTGTCTAAAGCTAACAACATAGTGAACGGTTTCATCGTTGAACCTGGTTCAGTTTTATCTGAAAAAACGCGATTTCTATAATCATCAGCACTGTAATTTTCTATATTATTGGGATTGGTTGATGGATAGTTTGCTAGTGCAAGTATTTCACCATTTGGTGATAGAACTATGGCAGCAGCTGAATCTGCTTCATGAAATTCAGCCTGCTCTTTTATTGCATTAAAAACATGAAACTGAATATCTGAATCGATTGTAAGAGTTAGATTTTCACCTTCTTTAAGATTCTTAATGATTTCAGCATCATAATAAATATTTGAATTTTCTTTATTGTCAGTAATCCTTCTAACGCCGTTTATTCCAGCTAAATATCGATCATACTCAGCTTCAATTCCAAAGACTCCAATATTTTCAGAGTTTATTTTTCCAATTAATGGGGCAATGGAATCCTTTTTGGGGTAATAACGAAAACCACTAGATTCTATAGCAACGCCGGCAATTCTTTGTCTAGAACATTTATTAACTTCAATACTCTCTTTCATTGTTGGTTTCATGCCAATCACTTTTTTTGCTTTATCGACCAATGTAAGAGATGGAATCTTTTCTTCTGTAAAGCAAACTTTAGAGCGCATTTTTTTAAGCTCAGCTATGTTCTTTAAAATAGGGTTATTCACTTTAAGTTTGTCTTTAACAATGAAATACTTCCTGTTATTAGACTTCTTTTTTTCAATTTCTTCCCTAAACTCTTGACGAGGTAAATTTAAGGCATCTGCCAATAGGTCAATATATTCATCTTGAATAATCATTGGGTCAAGATTAATTTTTTTATGAATTAGATTAATTGCAAGAAGATTATCATGCCTGTCTAGAATGTTTCCTCTGATGGATTTTTCAACTAAAGAAAATTCTGAATTTTTTGAGGCTTGTGATTTTAATGAAATATTATTCGCTTTTATTTCACTAACAGTAAGAGCTCGATAAGTAAAAATTATAACTATTAAGATGAAGCTGATTTTTACAAGTGCCTGTCTATTTCTATAGCCTTGAACCCGAGCAATCCTCATATACTAACATCCTCCCATTCAGTTTCAATTGGAGCAAACATCATTAATTCATCTATAGACTTTTGGTAAACATTGACCCCACTTTGAATTTCGGAGTACTCCATTAAGAGCTGCCTATTTAAAGCGTTTATTTTTTCATTTTCAGATTTAAGAGTTTTTTCTTCTCTGTGAAGCAAGTACATTTCATGATGCCAGTGAATGCTTAATATTGATATGATTATTATTGAAACAATCAAAATAGTATTGAGCACTATTTTTGTTTGAAATATTGCTAACATTTTTCAGCTAGTCTAAGTATTGCACTTCTTGCTCTTCTATTAATGCTTATCTCTTCAGTTGAAGGTTTAACTTTTCCAAGATCTTTAAGAATGAGTGGATTACTCATATTTGAGATGATTGGCAAACCTTTAGGCAATTGTTTTGGGCGTGAGTTTTTTTGGATAAAATGTTTTACGATTCTATCCTCTATAGAGTGAAAAGTAATAATTGCAAGTCTGCCATTTTTTTTCAATGCACCAATTGTTTGATCAAGCGCATCAGATAACATTTTGAGTTCATCATTGATTGCTATTCTTATGGCTTGGAAGGAGCGAGTGGCTGGGTGTTTATTTTTACCTGGCTTAACAACAGTTTTAATAAGGTCTGCAAGTTCTATTGTCGATTCAATATTTTTATTTTTTTGATATTCCTTAATTGTTGAGGCAATAATTCGACTTCTTTTTTCCTCACCAAATTGATAAAGTGCATCAGCAATAACCTTCTCACTACTCTCCCTAAGCCAAATAGCTGCTGTCATTTTTTGTGATTGATCCATTCTCATGTCGAGTGCTCCATCTTTATTAAAGCTGAATCCTCTTTCGGCATTATCAATTTGTGGAGAAGAGATACCAAGGTCCATTAAGATGCCATCAACACTTCCAATCAATTTTAATTTTTCAAGATGTTGATTTAAGTTCGAAAAGTTGCTATGAATTAAGCTTAAACGAGAGTCAACTAGGTTTTTTCCTGCATAGTTTATTGCCTCAATATCTTGATCAAACCCTATTACTCTTCCTGATTTTCCAAGTTTATTGAGTATTCCTTGTGTGTGACCACCCCGTCCTAGGGTTGCATCGATATAAACGCCATTTGACTTAATATTTAAACTTTTTATAGCTTCATCAAAAAGCACTGAATCATGATGATCTGATTTGATTTTGTCATGCATTGTTAATACACAATTAAATTAAACTAGAGTGAAAGTGATGATACCTCTTGAGGAATCTCTTGTTGGCTACTCAGTCTATCAAGTTTTTCAATTTGATCCTTCCACGTTCTTTGGTCCCAGATTTCAAAGCTCTTACCTTGACCACTTAGAATAGCTTTATTATTTATATTTGCATATTTAATATGTGAACTTGGAATAAGAATTCTGCCAAACTTATCAAGCTCACACTCACATGCATGACCAATTAGTTTTCTGGATAATTTTTTAGTATGAATGTTTAATGATGGCAGTTCCCCAATCTTTAATTCAAGCTTCTCCCAGTCTTTTAAGGAATATAGAACTAAACAAGAGTCATCTGGATGGACACTCAAAACCATTTTTCCGGATGATTTTTTTTGAACTTGCTCAAGATGACGAGCAGGAATCTTTAGCCTTCCTTTTGAGTCAATAGATAGAAGATGAATGCCACGAAACATAAATCCATTTTATACCATTATTTACCAATATTTTCCACTTTATACTTTCTTCTTATATTTTTTATAAATTCAGGAAAATATTAAATAAATTTATTTAGAATGAACGTAAATGGTGTTATAAAATTCGTTAAATATCCTTATATTTCTGGGGTTATAAATTGGGATTGTTTAAAAGGAGAATAAATGAACAAAAGAGTTGGAGTTATTGGAGCTGGCCCAAGTGGCCTTGCTCAACTCAGAGCCTTTAAATCGGCTGAAGAAAAGGGCGAAGCAATCCCAGAAATTGTCTGTTTTGAAAAACAAGATAATTGGGGAGGTTTATGGAACTACAGCTGGAGAACTGGACTTGATGAGCATGGTGAAATTGCTCACAGTAGTATGTATAGATACTTGTGGTCTAATGGACCAAAAGAATGCTTGGAGTTTGCTGACTATTATTTTGAAGAACATTTTGGACATCCAATCGCATCTTTTCCTCCTCGAGAGGTTTTATTTGATTACATTCAGGGAAGAGTAGAGAAGGCAAATGTTAGAGACATGATTCGATTTAATACTTCTGTTAGAAATGTTGAATATG
>CAYNES010000010.1:0-18411 GCA_964396315.1 uncultured Piscirickettsiaceae bacterium
CAACATCATCAATAAATACTCCTTGCGGCTTTTCTGACATATTATTTCTCCATCAAAGGTTGAAACTCGTCACCACAGTGCTCGAGTAAGTTTCTAATTGCAAGAGGGAGGCCGCCGCCAAGAGCGCACAAAGACCCTACCTCCATTGTTTCTAATAAATCATAAATTAATTCTTCTGAAAATTTTTGATTCCCGTCTATAGCCGAACCTAACATCTCTTTTCCGCGAGTCGAGCCTAAGCGACAAGGGAAGCATTTTCCGCAAGATTCATGTGCTGTAAATGCAAATAAATGTTTTGCGTACTCTACTGCAGAGAACGACCTAGGAATACAAACAAAGCTTGCATGTCCTAGTAGAAATCCAGCATCGGCAAAGACCTCAAAGTCTAATGTTAAAGACCTCAAAATATCAACTGGAACAATTCCTCCAAGTGGCCCGCCAATCTGAATGGCCTTAATGTCTTCATTAAAACCTCCACCAATCTCATCAATGATTGTGCCTAATGGGGTTCCAAGGTCAACTTCATAAAGACCTGGATTATTAAAATGTCCATCAAGTGAAATGAGCTTAGTCCCCAAGGATCTTCCATCACCAATAGCTTTATAGGACTCGCTTCCAAGCTTAAAGATTGCAGCAACTGCTGCCAAACTCTCAACGTTATTGACGACAGTTGGTTTTTTATATAGGCCTTCAACTACAGGAAATGGTGGTCGAACATCAACTTCAGCGCGACGGCCCTCTATTGAAGCAATAAGCGCTGTCTCCTCGCCACAGATGTATGCTCCTTGACCCTCAACAACATTCATATCAAAATCAAAACCGCTTCCTAAGATGTTATTACCTAAAAGATTCAAATCTCTTAACTTAGCTAAGGTTTCATTGGTAATATCAATCGACTCAGGGTACTCACCGCGGATATACATGAAGCCTTGCTTTGACCCAATGATATATCCACAGATAACCATACCAAAGAGAACCTTGAGGGCTTGCTCTTCGAGCAAATATCGATCAGAGTAAGCACCTGGATCTCCTTCATCCGCATTACAAACCACGTACTTTGCCTTTGCCTCTTGAGCCTTACAAAACTCCCATTTCATACCAGTTGGGAAACCTGCGCCGCCTCTACCACGCAACCCAGAATCCTTAAGAGTGTTGATCAAATCATTTTTGTCAGTTTGAAAACAGATCTCAAGCAAATCTTTGAAGTCTTTGAAAGTAGAAAAAACTTCATTCTCAACTAAAAATGAGGTATCAGAAAAAGACTTCATAGTATATGGTGTGCTCTTATGCTGACCAGACAAAATATCATCTAGTTGATTAATATCATCGCCAGAGTAGTTCTCGCCATTGTAATAAAATGCACTATTTTCATAACATCTACCCAAACAAATCATCTCGCCAACACTGTCTTCACCAAGCTTGTTTTTTAGTTTTTGAGAGACATCATCCTGTGTACCTCTGCACATACAGGCACTACCAGTACAAACATAAGCTTTCTTATTTTTGAAATCTTCGCTTAAGAAATCATAAAAGCTCTTTGTACTATGGATCGTTGAAACACCCAGGTTGTATTCGCCCGCAAGCTGGGCATCACTAGTCTCATTTGGACTTACTGATATTTTGCCAAATAAACTATTTTTATCGTCTTTCTTCCCCGAAAGCAGACTAATGTTTCTAGACATTTATTCTCCGAAGTTATCACTGATACGCCAATTACCAGTGTATATATTATATTTATTTTTCTTAATAAAGCCAATTAATGTAATATCAAATTTTGTAGCTAAATCAAGCGCCAAAGAGGTTGGGGCGCCTATCCCAACTATCATTCCAATACCAGACATCACTGCTTTTTGGATAATATCAAAGCCGAGACGACCTGAACACATTACAAATTGCTCGATTGGTTTCAACATATCATTGCACCGGACATGGCCAATTAGCTTGTCAAGGGCATTATGCCTGCCAACATCTTCAGCCAAATGTAACACTTCGCCACCTTCTGTGAGAAGGGCACTGGCATGCACTCCCCCCGTATTTGCGAATTGATGCTGTTTGATTTTCAAAATGTCAGGTAACTTACTAATTAGATCAATATTCACCATTGGGCCCTCTTGATTAATTTGTGGCTCATAAGCAATTTCAATAGCATTCAGTGTTCCTTTTCCGCATACACCACAACTTGAATTAACCATAAAGTGCCTCTGAAGATTTTTTAAATCTAATTGATTTCCTTTTGTAAGCGTCACAATTAAAGAATTATCAACGTCGTATTTACCTTTATTTTGTCCATTAACCTCTATTGAATCAATTGCACTTTTATCCAGAATAATACCTTCAGAAAATAAAAGCCCACTAACTAAACTTTCATCATCTCCGGGCGTTCTCATCGTTACCATTAGTGGCTCAATAACCCACTCACTATCTTTGAAATATCGAACAATAATCTCGAGAGGTTCTTCAATTGCAACACAATCACTAGAGCTTTCTCGAGCTAAACCATCAACCCTATGGATCTCATAATCAACCGACCCAATAGTTTTCATATCTTAAAATAATCCTTGAACTAGGCCATTTTCATCAAGATGGATCTTATCTGCAGCTGGTACTCTTGGCAACCCAGGCATTGTCATAATTGCACCACATACCACAACAACAAACTCTGCTCCCGCAGACAATCTTACTTCTCGAATTGAAAGGGAGTGGCCTGTTGGCGCTCCAAGTAATTGCGGATCTGTTGAGAAACTATATTGGGTTTTAGCAATACAAACTGGAAGATTGCCAAACCCGTTCTCCTGAAACCAGCTCAACTTATCTCTAACTACCTTGTCAGCCATGATTTCATCAGCTTGATAAAGTGTCTTGGCAATAGTTTCAACTTTTTCTAATAATGGAAGCTCGTCATCATACAAAGTTTTAAATTGAGCTGCACCTGAGTCAGCTAACTTTGCCACTTTTTCAGCTAAATCGATTGATCCATCACCGCCATGCTCCCAGTGACTTGTAACGCTGACCTCTACATTAAACTGCTCACAATAATCTCTTATTGCTTGGAATTCGTTCTCTGTATCAGATACAAATTTATTTATTCCAACAACCATTGGAACACCAAACTGACTCAAATTGCGTATGTGTCTTCCTAGGTTTGAACAACCAACTTTGAGCGCTTCGACATTTTCACTATTCAGATTTTCCTTGGATACACCACCCTGATGTTTTAATGCCCTAACCGTTGCAACTAAAACAACTGCGTCTGGCGCAATTCCAGCCTTACGACACTTAATATCAAAGAATTTTTCAGCGCCTAGGTCTGCTCCAAATCCAGCTTCAGTTACAACATAATCAGATAACTTAAGAGCTGTTTTTGTCGCAATAACTGAATTACAGCCATGAGCAATATTTGCAAATGGCCCGCCATGAATTAACGCAGGATTTCCTTCCAAGGTTTGAACAAGATTAGGTCTGAATGCATCCTTTAGAAGAACAGTCATTGCCTTATGGGCATTAATCTGTTTCGCTCTTACAGGTGTCATCTCTCTAGTATAAGCGATGATAATATTTCCAAGTCTCTCCTCAAGCTCTTCTAAATTTTGTGACAAGCAAAAAATAGCCATTACTTCTGATGCAACTGTAATATCAAAGCCATCTTCTCTGGGGTATCCATTTGTTGATCCACCCAATGAAGAGGTAATTGTTCTCAAAGATCGATCATTCATATCAACAACTCTTCGAAACGCAACTTTTCTGCTATCGATGTTTTTAGAATTGCCCCAATATATATGATTATCAATCATCGCTGATAAAAGACTGTGGGCCGATGTAATAGCATGGAAGTCTCCAGTAAAATGAAGATTAATATCCTCCATTGGAATTACTTGCGCATATCCTCCTCCAGCTGCACCACCCTTCATTCCAAAACATGGTCCTAAACTTGGTTCGCGAAGACAGACTGTAGTTTGTTTACCAATCTTATTAAGGCCATCAGTCAGACCTACAGAAGTTGTTGTCTTTCCTTCACCAGCAGGTGTTGGCGTGACCGCAGTAACAAGAATAAGCTTACCGTCTTTGTTGTTTTGGACACTATCGATTGCATTCCATGAAATCTTAGCTTTATCATGACCAAAGGGAACTAGGTCTTCCTTATCGATGTTTAGCTTTGCTCCGATGTCATTAATATGCTCACCAGAAACTTCTCTAGCAATATCAATATCCGTTTTATAATCACTCATTACTTCTCCTAATTGCGCTATAAGTCATAAAATAAAGAAACAAGTCCATTGCCACCAAAGTTTATTTAATGGCATTTGACTTCATTTCAACGTAAGATTTGTTTGTACACATATTATCTTACAAACTCAATTGGCTATTAATAATTAAATTCATAACAGCTTGAATTTTAGTAAATGTAAATATCTAAATGTTCTAAATATTTGAGTCTTCAAAACTATCCTTACGTTCCTTGATGTAAGCAAGCAATGCTTCATCGATTTCTGGATCTAGTGGTGGCAGTTGATACTCTGCAAGCATTTTTTTATAAATACCATTTGCAATCTTAGCGGTATCTCTTGAGCCATCTTGAACCCACTGTTCAAAACTATTGTCATCAAGAACATCTGACATATAAAAAGCTGTCTTAAAATTCCTCTTGGTATGTTCGCATCCTAAATAATGCTTAGGCACTTCATCTGAAAAACTTCCAATTTCTCGAATTGCCTCCATTGCTTGACCATTTTCACTCATATCAATTCCCTCAGCTGAAACTCTCATCATTCCAGCTTGATCAGCATCCATTATAAATTTTTCATAACTCATGCATAATCCGCCCTCAAGCCATCCAGCGGTATGAAGATTGAAATTCACACTTGCATTTAAGGTTGCTTGCATAGTGTTAGCTGCTTCATAGCCTGCTTGAGCATCAGGCATCTTTGCTCCATTAAAGCCACCACCGCTTCTAAATGGAACGCCTAATCTCCTAGCTAGTGCTCCAGAAATATTCATCATATGTGCAGCCTCAGGAGTGCCAAAAGTTGGTGCACCAGATTTCATAGACATTGCAGTTACAAAATTACCATAAATAATAGGAGCTCCAGGCCTAATGAGTTGAGCGAATGCCATTCCTGCTAGCCCTTCTGCAAGACTTTGCGCTGCAACACCTACAGCAGTTGTTGGTGCCATAGCACCTGCAACAATAAATGGTGTTATTATTGTTGCTTGATTATTTCTTGCGTAAACTTTAAGTGCACCCAACATTGTTGCATCAAATGACATTGGCGAACTTGCATTAATTAAACTAATTAAGACGCAGTTTTTATCAACAAAGTCATCTCCAAATACTATTTTCACCATATCAACTGTGTCCTGAGCTCTTTCAGCTGCAGTAACAGAGCCCATAAAAGGCTTATCTGAATATTTGATGTGGCTATAAACCATATCAAAGTGGCGCTTATTAACTGGTAAGTCAACCGGCTCGCAAATTGTTCCGCCAGAATGATGAAGGTTATCTGACATATAAGCAAGTTTTATAAAATTCTTAAAATCCTCTATTGTTGCATAACGTCGACCTTCATCAAGGTCATGAACAAACGGAGGGCCATAAGCAGGCACTAAAACCATGTTATCCCCTCCAATTTCAACGTTTCTTTCAGGATTTCGCGCGTATTGAGTAAATTGCTTTGGAGCGTTATCTTGAATTAGTTTACGACACATTCCTTTTGGAAACCTAACTCGCATTCCATCAACACTTGCACCAGCTTTTTCAAGGATATCAAGTGCCTCTTGATCTTCGGAAAAAACAATACCAATCTCTTCTAAAATAGTATCTGCATTTTCCTCAATGATGCTTAGTTCATCATCACTTAAAATACTGTAATGAGGAATCTTTCTTTTGATATATGCTGGCGCTTTAGGAACCTCTTGAGCATCGGATTCCTCGGTTACTTTTCTTCTTCTTCGTCTCTCTCTAGCCACTATAAAATCTCCTCTGATAACATTTAAGACACTCGTCTTCTTCGTCTAGCTTTATTTATTTTTTGTTCTTTTACTGGCGACACACTAAACTTCATTGCGCCAACAAAATACTCTTGAAATTTTGATTCTGTTGCGGTTTCAATTTTGACAACTTCATCTACAGCATCAATAATTGTTTTTCTTTTATTAACATCCAATAGTGCAGCGCTGGCTCCTACACCAGCAGCATTTCCAACTGAAACTATTTTATCCGCTGTTGAGGTTGGAATAATATCTAAAAGGGCGACATACCTAGGGTCTAGGTGAGCGCCAAATGCACCAGCCAATAAAACTTTATCAAACTCCTTACAATCTAGATAGTCCATTAGGATTGATACGCCGGCTGAGAGAGCAGCCTTGGCCAACTGTATAGAGCGGATATCAACTTGCTCAATGTAAATTGATTTATCTCCTTGATCAACAAGCAAAAATCTCGTTGTGTTGCCTTTTTTGGAAAACAGTTCAGGCGCTTTAGATTCAACAAAAAGTCCACTTTGATCAATGATTCCTGCTTCTGCAAATGCCACTATAGCTTCAATAATCCCACTTCCACAAATTCCGACCGCCTTCATCTGGACCAATTCAAAATCTGGCTCATCTGACCAAGCATCACAACCAATCACTTTAAAGCGAACCTTTAAAGTCTCTTTATCTATCCTAACTCTTTCAATTGCACCATAGGTTGCCCTTACCCCAGAACTGATTTCAGCTCCTTCAAATGCTGGACCAGTAGGTGATGATGTTGCATAAACCTTGCCATTTTTGGAAAGCATAATTTCTGCATTTGTACCAATATCAACTAGTAACGCGGTTTCAGATTGCATAATATCCATTTGACTTAAATATGCAGCTGCAGTGTCTGCACCGACATGACCAGCAATCAGAGGTAAAAATGACAATCTAGTTTTTGGATAGAGGTCAAAATCTAAATCTTTTGCATCAACATCAAGCCATCTTCTGATTGATAGCGTAAATGGAGCCTGGCCTAATTCAACCGGCGAAATTCCAAAAAATATATGGTGCATAATTGGATTTCCAACTAAAACAACTTCTAACAATTTATTCCAACCTGTTTCTAAATTTTCACAAGCTTCATGAAGCATTTCAGTAATTTTTGTTCTAACCGCAATGGTTAATTTTTCATCGCCGCCCTTGTTCATCATCACATATGAGACTCTACTCATCAAATCTTCGCCAAAACGAATTTGTGGGTTCATTGCTGAGGATTCATAAACTAATTTACCATTATTTAAATCGTAAACATACAATGCTAAAGTTGTTGACCCTATATCTATTGCTGCGCCTAAAACTTGATGTTTGCCCTGAGGATAGGCGGCAACAATTTGACTGTTATCGCGAACAGCAACTGTGAGTTTGCCCTTGGTTTCATGAATCAGTGGTTGTAATTCTCTAAGTAAACTAAAGTCGATACTGGCACGAATTCCTTGTTTGGCAAGTTGAGCAATAAGGTTTTCTGAGGCTGAAGGGTTTTTATCCAGTGTGGCCTCTTCTAAACTACAGTCAATGAGTATTATGGCGCTTGAAATCGAATAATTCTGTGCTTTATTTTTCTTACTGATGTAGGCCTTATGCTCTTGGCTTTCCTCAGGAACATCAATCACAAGATCTCCCTGAATGCATGACTGACAGGCTAATCTTTTTCCTTTATAGGTAGGATTATCATTAATGAGTTGTTTCTCGAGCCTTGTTAGGGCACTTACATTATCAGGTTCACACTTAACGCCAAATTTTGAATGCTCTCCTTCAGAAACTTCGATCCAGCATTGATGGCACTGACCATATCCGCCACACAATGAACGTATCGCAACTCCAGCATCCTGAGCAACTTGAAGCAAAGTGTCTCCAAATTCGCCTTTGAACTGACGACCAGAGGGAGTAAAGCATACTTGAAAATTATCTTCCATCTCTATTATCAATCAATATTACTATCGCCATAGCCTATAAATTCGGGGGCATTAGAATTGATATTGTAATAACACCCTTTTTCTTCAATAAAAATGTGGTGCCATGTTTTTAAACCTTTTGAATCCTCAAGACTACCTGCTGTGACGCTTATAGTAGGTTTGTCATCATTTTGCCAAAACATATTTGCTCCACAATTATCACAAAAGCCATGTCTTGAGCCTTCATGAGTATAAAACCACTTTATCTTACCCTTGATTTTAATATTATCTCTACTTACTTGAGATGCAGCCATAAAGTGTCCGGTCATTTTTCGACACTGCTCGCAATGACAGTATGAAATATCATTTAAATCATACGCTACATATGATGTCTGTCCACAAACACAAGAACCTTTATACTCAACGCTCGGCATATTTTAAGCGCGCCTCCTTCTTCTTCGTTCACCTCTAGGATTATCACCCTCTTTAGCAGGATCTTTATAGGCTGATATCCAAGTAGTACAACCCTCATCAACTCCGGTTAATACGTCACCAGCTCGAATCGCTTGGACAAGCTCTGGATGGAGAGGATTAACAATTGCAGAAGTCATTCCTGCTGCAATTAGCATAGGCAAGAAAGCATTATTTATTCCATTCCTATGAGGCAAGCCAAAGCTTACATTAGATGCACCACAAGTTGTATTTACCTTCAACTCGCTTCTCAGTTTTCTGACTAAATCAAAAACTTGATTTCCAGCTTGAGAGATTGCGCCAATTGGCATTACTAGTGGATCAACGACTACATCTTCAGGCTTGATACCATAGTCAGCAGCATGCTCAACGATTTTTTTAGCAACCTTGAACCTTTCATTTGGATCTTCACTGATGCCAGTCTCATCATTAGAAATTGCGACAACCGCAGCATCATATTTTTTAACTAAAGGGAGTACGCGCTCTAGCACTTCAGTTTCACCCGTCGTAGAGTTAACAAGAGCTCTACCTTGATACGCCGCTAAACCAGACTCAAGTGCCTCAATAATTGATGAATCAATTGATATAGGAACGTCTACAACTGCCTGAACGCGCCTAATAGACTCAGCTAAAATCGCAGGCTCATCAGCCAATGGAATTCCTGCATTAACATCAAGCATTTGAGCGCCAGCTTCTACTTGGGCTATTGCATCAGCCACTACTCTTGAGTAATCTCCATCCTTCATTTCGGAAGCAAGAATTTTTCTTCCAGTTGGGTTGATTCTTTCTCCAATCATTACAAATGGATGACCAAAGCCTATTGTGATCTCTTTGGAGGCTGATGATAGTTTAGTTGTTGCCAATTTACTTACTCCTTAATTAGTTATTTATAGCACTTTTTATCCATGAAGCATTAACATTAATGCCTCCCAAAGGGAAAAAGTGAACATTTGTGATATTGAATTTGGGATTATTTTTTTTATGCTCAGCCAAAGTTTCTAAAAACTCATTTGGCTCAAAAGGTAATAGTAATTTCTTAACATCTTTTGCTCTTTTTTGTAAAACCCTTAGAGATGGACCAACGCCACAAGCAATAGAAAACTTAATCAATGTCTGTAATTTAGCAGGACCGGCAACTCCAATATGAACGGGTATATCTATTCCATTGGAAGTCAATGAATTTGCCCATTCGATAACCGGCTCAGCCTCAAAACAGAATTGTGTTGTTAAAGCTAAATCAATATCAGTTCTTTCATTAAATTTTTGTTTCCAACTTAAAGCTGCATCAACATTCTTATTGGAACCATCATAGTCAATATCTTTATTGCCTTCTGGGTGACCAGCAAAATGTAAGTATTTAAAATTATATTTTTCAAATAGTTCTGTTTCTACAAGCTGCATTGAACTCTCATAACTCCCATGAGGCTTGCTAACTCCTCCAGCTAGAAGAAGCGCTTGTTCAATCCCTGCCTCACCTTGATATCTGTTTATCCAGTCCTCTAGTACGCTCTTATCTTTAATAATGCGAGCCGGAAAGTGAGGCATTACATTAAATCCCTCGTTACTAAGTCTTTTAGCAGTCTCAATCATTTCCTCAATGGGGACGCCCTCAATATGAGCTATGTACACTCTGGTGTTTTGAGGCAGTATCTCATTGAAGTTCTTAATTTTCGATGATGTACGAGGCATGACTTCTATTGAGAAATTTTCCAAAAAATCTTTAAGAGAATTGCTCACCTTTTTGTTTTCTTTTTTTGAGGTGAATGCACTTAAAATTGACATAATTTTTTCATCCTAAAATTAGACATGTTTTAACTTAATGGCTCAATATCAATTTCTTCAAAAACAGAATCAAGACTCCCTGTTCCTACATGCCTATATTCATAATCAAAACCAAAATCCTTTGCGTATTGCTCTGCATCTTTTTTCCACTGGTCATTTTCTGTTTGTGCCAGATAAACTAATTTTTTATAATGTTCAAAATAAGTCTCAAAAAGTTCAGGATGCTTATCAAGGCCGAGTCCTTTAATCATTATCCTATTAAAATTTTTAACTAAGTAGTCTGTCAAATAAAAAGTTCCTATCTCTTCTTCTGACAACTTTTCAAAAGCATCTGTGCCTGCAAAAAACTCATAGCAATGTGCTCCATCTATTCGTTTCGCCTTATACTTATTTACAACCTTGTCAAGTGCGCCACCAGTTCCACAATCAGCATAGGCTATATAAACTTCCTTGTAAAGATGAGCATTCTTAGATAAATAATCCTCCACACCTGGTGCAATTAATTGGGGGGAGTTATGCCAACTGGCAGGTAAACATTGAATGTTAACTTTATCTGAAAATGAAGGGTTTTGCTTGACCAATCTTAAAAGATCATAAACAAGCGCACCACAACCTAATACTAATCTTTTATTATTTTCATCAGCGGCTTTCTTATCTATGGGCACGCTTTTTACCAAGGCCACGGACATGCTCTTCGGCCATCTCAGCACTTCTTGCAGCATCACGACCATAGGCAGGCACACCTATTGAATCAGCAAATTCTTGATTCAGAGGAGCACCACCGCACATTATATGAACGTCTTTTCGCATTCCTCTTTTTTCCATTTCCTCTACAACAACTCCCATATATGGCATTGTAGTTGTGAGTAATGCAGACATACCAAGAATGACTGGTTCATGAGTATCAACTGCTTCAAGGTAATTTTCAACAGGGTTATTTATGCCCAAATCAATCACTTCAAATCCAGCTCCTTCGCACATCATTCCAACGAGATTTTTACCAATATCATGAATATCGCCTTTCACAGTTCCAATAACGAATTTCCCTAACGACGTATCTTCGGCTGATTCAGCAAGTATGGGTCTTAAAATGCCCATTCCACCTTTCATAGCTCCTGCACACTTTAAAACTTCAGGGACAAATAAAATACCATCCCTAAAATCAATACCGACAATCTTCATACCTGCAACTAAGGCCTCTCCCAAAACATCGTTTGCATCCCATCCTCTTGAGAGAAGTATTTCAGTTCCTTCAGTTACCTCAGCATCAAGACCATCATATAGGTCATCTTGAATTTGCTCAACAAGCTCTTTGTCATCAAGATCATTCAGATCTAAGTCGTCTTCATCACTCATTGCACAGCCTCAAATAGTTAGGAAAAAATAAACTTAAAAATCGGAAAGATACCTTGAATTAATTTCGGTGTCAATCATTAAATTTATATTTTAAACTTTTTTCTTTTAAAGAAAAAAAATTGACTCCCAAAACCCTTTAACTCATTGTTATTTAGGAATATTTTAATGTCCAAAATTAAATGAAAAAAACGACAAAAAAAGTTGAAAAAAACTAAACTATTAGTCTCATAAAGTTGTCATAAATTTGCCTTGCACAATTTAGACATTGACTCAAATGTTTGTCGGTGTTTTGTTTCAGGTTTGACAGCGCACCTTCGCCCAATGTATTTGTAAGTGCCTCTGCATACTCAGGAATCGCCCCCCAGTTATCAACAGTATCGGACTCTATTTCAACGTGGTACTGCATAGACCATGCATTTGTTCCTATGCGCATGGCTTGAATAGAGCATACATCAGACTTCGCCAAAACGACAGCTCCATCTGGTGCTTGAGCAACCCTGACTGAATGCCATTGCAGGCATTGCTGCGTCTCTGCAGTGCCTTGAAATAGTGGGTCTTTCTTTCCTTGTTCAGTTAACTCAATCTCTAGCACTCCAATTTCTGGAATTTTTTGAGGCCCACAGGTGCCGCCTAAAGCATCTGCAAGCAACTGATGACCTAAACATAGTCCAAGGTAAGGCTTTCCTAGGTCTTTAACCCAATGCCTAATTGCAGCTTTTTCATCAACGAGCCATGGGTTTTCCTCAATATCCCACACATCCATAGGACCACCCATTACCCAAAGCGCGTCATAAAAATCAAAACTAGGAATTTTATCTCCACGATGCAAATACACAGGATGCCATTCAATTCCATCTTCAGCTAAAAATTGTCTCAATGAGCCGGGATGCTCGCAATCAACATGCTGAAAGACCAACACTCGCATAAAAAAACCTCTATCGGATTAATGAAAAGAACTTACTTACATCTTAATACTAATATTTATGCTCGTCAAATAATATTGGTTATACTGTCGGAAACATTTCTTGTTAAACAAAATGGCTCAGCATAAAAAAATAATAAGTTTAGCAATTGCGTTAGCGTGTGTTCTTTTAGCTATTAACTTTGGCTTTAGATCATCTCTTGGTCTTTTCTTAAAACCAGTATCAGAAACGTTTGGATATGGTCGTGAAGTCTTTGCATTCTCTCTAGCTCTTCAAAATCTATTATGGGGATTATCTCAACCCATAGCAGGGGCATTTGCAGACAAGTTTGGAACCTCTAGAGTCGTTATAGTTGGAACAGTTTTATATTCTTTAGGTCTTTATATTACAGCTACTGCGGACAGCTTTATTGGCCTCCACTTAGGAGCTGGAATTCTTATTGGAATGGGTATTTCTGGGACAGGCCTAGGCGTTGTACTGCCAGCCATGGCCAGGATGGTTGCATCAGAAAAAAGAGCCCTTGCTCTAGGGGTAGGAACAGCTGCTGGTTCAGCAGGTCAATTCCTATTTATTCCCGTTGCGAGAGAGTTTCTTGTGGCCTATGGGTGGCAGACTGCTCTCATTTTGATGGCAATTGCAGCATTATCGATGATACTTTTTTCACCAATATTCAAAGGTGATGCTAAAGCCAATATTACTATTGATAACGAACCAAAACAAAATTTAAAAGATGCGCTTAGTGAAGCGTCTCGTCATATTCATTATTGGCTACTTATTGCTGGATTTTTTGTATGTGGATTTCAGCTTGCTTTTATAACTGTTCACATGCCCTCTTATCTTGCAGACAAAGGTTTTGACAGTTCGGTGGCTGCAATCAGTTTATCTATTATTGGTCTTTGTAATATTATTGGCTCACTTGTTTCAGGCCATCTATCTGGAATCTATTCAAAGAAATGGATTTTGGCATATATCTATGCAGCAAGGTCAATTGTGATTGTTTTATTTCTTGTTCTTCCGATTTCAACACTGACCATCTATGCATTCTCTTTTGCCACTGGCCTGCTTTGGCTTGCCACTGTTCCACCAACTTCAGGATTGGTTGCTCAGATGTTTGGCTTAAGGTTTATGGGAACTCTCTACGGAATTGTTTTCCTAAATCATCAAATCGGCTCCTTTACAGGGGTTTGGCTTGGGGGATATCTTTTTGATACAACTGGATCATATAATCAGGTCTGGTGGTGGGCAGCAATAATTGCAGCGATTACTGCGCTTATACATGTCTTTATAGATGAAAGACCTATCAAAAGACTTAGAGCTAATCTTCAGACTGGCTAAGAGAGGATTGCGACACTTTTAATCTGAACAAATACGCTGGAGCCATCATCTAGTTTTAGTGAAGTTGCCGACTTTCTAGTCAAACATGCGAGCAATACAACCCCTTTCAATGATAGGCGAACCATGACTTGAGCATTGCCTTCAGGCACTATCTCCTCAACAACTGCTGGAAAAATATTCAAAATACTTGTGTCGGCCTGCTTCTTTTTTGTAATGCTTACGTCACGTGCTGCCACTCTTACTCTAACAAGACTTTCTATTGGCAATTTATTATCTGGAACAATAAATTGCCCACCTGTAAACTCCAGAAGCATCAAATTAAACTCAGTATCACGATTAATTACTTTTGCATCAATAATTGATATTGCATCACCACTATGAGACAAGGGCATATCAAAACTAGTTAACATCTCATTAATTGGGCCATTACCAATAATTTTTCCATCTTCAATAAGCATGAGGTGGTCCGCTAATCTTGAAGTTTCATCTTGAGAATGGGTTACGTACAATACTGGAATCTCTAGTTGATTATGAAGACTATCAAGATAAGGAAGGATTTCATTTTTACGCTTAAGATCAAGAGCTGATAAGGGCTCATCCAACAGTAAAATTTTGGGATTAGTCAATAAAGCTCTTGCAATGGCAACACGCTGCTTTTCACCACCAGAAAGTTGAACTGTTGACCTATTAAGTAATAATTTAATATCTAGTAAATTGTATATCGAGTTGATAAAAACTTTAGTAAGCCCAGATTTTCTTTTAATTACGTAATTAAGATTACCCTTTACATCTAGATGATCAAATAGGGCAGCATCTTGAAAAACATACCCAATCTGGCGTTTATGTGTTGGCACAAAATTATCGTTTGTTTGCCAAACTGAATCTCCAACCTTAAGAAAACCAGATTCACTCCTCTCTAAGCCTGCTATAGCTCTTAAAAGAGTTGTCTTACCAGAGCCTGAAGGGCCAAAGACTACAGTTATACCCTTATCAGGTACACGGAATTTAGCATCTAATATGAAACCCTCTAACTGAATTTTTATCTTACATTCAATCATTAGTCTCTGTACCTCATTATTGAAAAATGACGATTGAAGAGATATACGAATATTAGCATTACAAAAGAAGTTACAAGCAAGCCACCTGCTAATAAATGGGCTTGAGCATATTCCATTGCCTCCACATGATCATAAATTGCAATGGATAACACACTTGTCTCGCCCGGAATATTTCCTCCTATCATAAGCACAACTCCAAACTCCCCTACCGTATGAGCAAATCCAAGAACCCCCGCTGTGACAAAACCAGAACGTGCTATTGGAACAGCAACTGTAAAAAAGCGATCGAGTTTCGATGCCCCTAAAGTAGCAGCTACTTCCAAAGATTGGGTTTTAACCGCGCTAAAGGAATTTTGAAGTGGCTGAACGACGAAAGGTAGAGAGTAAATTACAGACCCAACAACTAAACCACTAAAAGTAAAAGCAATTGAACTTCCTCCAAAAGATTCTAAAAGTCTTCCTACTGGGCTATTAGATCCTAATGTCATTAGCAAATAAAAGCCTAATACAGTGGGTGGCAGTATCAATGGCAAAGCAATAATAGCCTCTATTACAACTTTAAATTTGAACTTCGTTTGCGATAACCACCAAGCTAGCGGTGTTCCAATTACAATTAATATAGCTGTACTTAGCAAAGCCAATTTAATGGTTACAATGATCGCCGAGATGTCTAAATCACTTAGCATTATGGTAAATCATATCCATTTTTTTCAATAATATTTAACGCCTTATCAGTTTGCATAAATGACATAAAATCATTTCCGAGTGGGCTATCTCTCAAAAGGACTGCTTGCTGCTCAATAGGATTGTACAAAGACTGAGTAACCAGCCAAAAAGAACCACCCAAATTAAAATTAGGATCCTTTATTTGAGAATATGAAACAAATCCCAACTCAGCATTTCCACTACTGATGAATTGAAATGTCTGCGCAATATTTTCTCCTCTTACAATTTTTTCATTCATATCCTGCCATAGCTTCATCGAGACAAGAGTCTCTTTAGCTGCTATTCCGTATGGAGCAATTTTAGGATTAGCTACTGCTAAAAATCGAAAATCTCTATCAAAAAGAACTTGACTATCTGAATCAATAAATTGATTATTTGGACTCCATAAAGCGAGTTTTCCTAATGCATAAGTAAATCTTGATTGGTCTATAATAATTCCTTGCTGCTCAAGTAATATTGGCCTTATTTTATCAGCTGAAAAAAACAGATCAAAAGGTGCGCCATTAATAATTTGAGCATAATGTTTACCTGAAGAGCCTGGAATAAGTGCTATTTTATTTGCTCTAGAAGAATCTAGATTTTCTAATTCAAACTGGAAAATAATCTCCTTCATCGTTGAATAAAAATTACTAGCAACTGCAATTCTAATTTCATTAGCCACAGATTGAGTGGCAAAAAGAAACTGGCAGGTAAATATCAAAGCAAAGATCTTTAACTTAGCGTTCCACATATCTATTTTTGACATTTTAAAATGATTAGCACTTATGAAGCTTATCTTAGCAGTTTGGTAAATATATTCTATAGTGAATCACTCTACTAATTGTTATAATTATGGCCGCTCAAAGCTGCATAATTAAATACAATTATGTTAATATGTTTAGCATTGATAAGAATGAAAAGAATAAAAGGAAAATAATGTCAAAAAATCATGTTTTATTAGCTTTATTATGTTCTTTTTGTTTTACATTAAATGTCTCGGCTGACTACATCGATGGGCAGAGAGCTTATGCTAGTGGAGACTATGAAGGCGCTATACTTGAATGGACCCAAGTGGCGCAAGATGGAAACGCCAGAGCTCAATATAATCTTGGATGGATGCATGCAAACGGTAGAGGCACTGCTCAGGATTTCAAGGAAGCAATTAAGTGGTATACAAAGTCTGCAGAACAGGGTAATGTTAATGCTCAATATAACTTGGGTAACCTGTATCTTCGAGGACAGGGTGCCACTCAGAATGATAATCTAGCCTTTAGTTGGTTTATTAAGGCAGCTGAACAGGGTGACGCTCCTGCTCAATATAATCTTGGAAGAATGTATCTCCTTGGAAAAGGTGGGGATAAAAATATTTTAGAGGCTAGATTTTGGATTAAGCAAGCCCTAGAAAATAACGATGAATACATTGGAGCACTTGCACAACAAGTTTGGGATGACTATAAACTTGGTACCTACTAGAAATTATCTACTCTAGTTAACTTGGGTTAAATTTTTATCGATACCAATGAGCAAGTTTCAATACTTGTCTTTTCTGCTTCTATAATAGCAATTGTCTCTGCAGCTTGCCTCAATAAATCAAAATTTGTAGTATTTCCCGATAGGATTTCATCAACAAACATTCGTATTTCAAATTCGTAACCCATACCTTCTTTCAACTTGATTGATTCAGGCCGATGTCCAGTTCTAAATAGATTAAGGGTTTCATCTTCATCTAAAAGATAGCTGAGTGTGCCATTATCAAAATTAGCAGTATATGACATATTAAATCCATAGCCCTCTTGCATAGTCCAGGCGCCCTCGGAGCTAACTAGAGGTGATGTATCTGATGTGTTGTAAATATAGTTAGTGACTATATGATCAGTCCCGCCGCTTGGGCCTTTATATCCTTGACTAAAAACTGCATCTGGTAGACCGATACAGTAATTAATAAAATCAGTATCGTGTACATGAAGATCTAGTAGCGCTCCACCACATTGATTATGATCTGAGTAGAAAGCACCGCCAGGAAAACTTGTTTGCCTCTTAAAGTTGAGAGACAAACATTTACCATAAGCATTTGAAGCAATAGCCTCCTTTAGATAAACCCACGCAGGCCAATATCTTAGGCACATTGCGGACATAACATAAGATTTCGAGTTTTCTGCCAATTGGATTATTTTTTTGGCTTCATCATAACTTCTTGCTAAAGGCTTTTCGACCAAAACATGTTTGCCTTTGGCAAGGGCTGCCTCTACAAAAATAAAATGGAGATCTGTGCCAACACAAATATCTACTATATCAATTTCTGGATTATCAATAAGATCCATTCCATCAAGATATTTTTTTGCAATAAGTCCAGTGACTCCTCCCTCAGCTTGGCCACTTATATTTCCTTCAGCTTTGCTGGATCCATCGAGCCTACTCTGAATTGAATCTGCTATAGCAGTGACCTCAACCTCTTTTATTTTTGAATAAATATCTAGATGAGTTGAACCCATACTGCCAAGACCAATAATTCCAACCTTCAGTTTGTTATCCATATCGATAAAGCCTACTTGAAATTAAATATTTGGTCCATCGCTACTGATGTACGAGATAGGATTGTCTCGTCCCATGGAAGCATTTCGGCAATAATTGTACTCTTGTATTGGATAGAATTTAAAGCCTCAATAGTCTCACTCCAAGGAACATCGCCTGCACCAATATCACAAAAACTAAAGCTACCTGTCCAATCAAAATTCTCTTGAAAGTCTTTGATTTGGACCCTTTTGATTCTTGAGTTAAGGAGCTCTACCCAGTGCGGAGGGTATTGCTGATAGCCAATTAAATTTCCAATATCTAGATAGACACCCAATCTATCAGAATCAAATGAGTCTACAA
>CAYNES010000011.1:0-18320 GCA_964396315.1 uncultured Piscirickettsiaceae bacterium
CCGCATAATTTCTGCTTTGAGCCATATCAAAATAAATATGCTCTGCTGGACACAGTACTACTTTATATCCATCTCTTGCTAGTCTAAAACCAGACTCTAGATTCTGCCAAGAAAATAACAACTTATCAATCTTCTCTTCATGATGTTGCCCATCCTCAGCCTCTTGCCAAGCGGCAGTTTTTTTATTATTAAGCTCAAGTCTCTTTGAAAGTTTATTAATAAACCAGGAAGCTACATCCTTAGTATTTTTGAGATTATGTTCAGTTTTAATAACATCAATAGCAGGAGATTTACTCCATGCTTCAGGCGCAATCTCGTCAGCCCCTAGATGAATATATTCTCCTGGGAAAGCCCTACAAAGATCATCAATTACAGACTCAACAATCGAAAAAGTATCTGGCATAGCAGGATTTAGTGTGTTTTCAGAATAACCTTGGACTGAGACTTCAAAACTTTTATCTTCCGGATCACGCATGTTTGGAAAGAGCTTAACCAAAGACATATTATGACCTGGCAAGTCAAACTCAGGCATTACCTCAATATAGTTCTCTGACGCTCTATCGAGAATTCTCTTAATCTCTGCAAGGTCATAACAACCTCCAGATGGTTCTGACCCAAAGCCGAAAACAGGCGGTACAAGCTGGCCATCTCCGCTTATAGAGGTTGAAGTAGCAATCTCATAATCATTCTTCAATTTAAATCGAAATGCTTCGTCATCTGTTCCATGCCAATGAAACTTGTTTAGCTTAAACAGGCTCATTAAATCCAAAAGTTTCAAAATACTATCAACAGAATAAAAGTGTCTAACCGTATCTAAATGCTGACCTCTCCAGCTAAAGCGAGGCTTATCAATAATTGTGCCGCACGGTACTAGTTGATGATAAGTTTGAGCTAGTTGCATGAGAGAGATAAGGCCGTAATAAAACCCAGCCTCATCGCCTGCTGAAATCTCAACGATATCACTCGTGATAATAACCTCATAAGAAGAATCTTCTATAGAGTCTTGAAGTTTAAACTTTACAGAGGTTGATGCAGCTTCACTTTCTTTATTTATACTTTCAGGGAATAAATCAAGATTTAATCGTTTGCCAAGCCGAGAAGCAGATCTATATCCACTATTAATTATCGGGTTATCCTCAAAGAACACATTAATTGGTGGACTTAAGTTGCAGACTCCTGCACTCGAAGTCCATGAATAAGGGTGTGGCACCAATCGTAGTGATTCATAATTTAATTTATCTCCCGAAATATGGGGAATTGGTGCCACGGAGGAGATTCTTTCTAAATCCAAATCAATGACCTCTATACTGAATATGTCCTCATTGTCTATTTTTAAGAAACAGCCTTGTGGAGCCCACCTATGATTCATCGGCTTGTGTCTAGACTCTTCATAGGCATACTTAAAAATCCATTCGTCTCCAGGTTTTAAAACAAAGCCTTCACAAGGTTTTAACTCAGCGTAACCTCCAGAAATATTATGTAAGACGCAGTTTTCGATCACCTTGACAGGAGCAAGCAAACTGAAGCAAAACATAAAATTCTCGATTGAATCATGCGTGTTGTTAACTAGTCTTGAACAAAAATAATTTTCTGAATTGATTAAAGTTTTGATTACTAAACCAGTTGCACTCATCCTTTGTTCTCTCTATCTATAAATAGACTATTTCCAGCCAGTTGTAAGCCAATAGTTTATTTTAAATTGGTAATATAATGGTATTATATAACAGGTAATTATTAAAAAACAAATTAAATTTTTAAAAAAATTAATTTTACATTGTAACTACTAAGAAATCCTTTATAAAATTGCTTTATAAGTAAATCTCTTTCAGTGATCTAGAAATTATATGATTTCAATTAAAAAATTTTATAAGGATTGACTATTCATTCAAAATGAGTTTATAATAATACCAATTAAATACCAATTTAAATTTAAATGCTGCTTTTTTGTTAAAACAGCGAACAAGAAGATTATGTCTAATTCTGACAATTTGATCGATTTTTTAAGGCCATCAAGCGATAGCTCAGAATCTTTATACAAGCAACTATCTCGTTCACTCAATAATGCAATTCAACAAGGTCTTTTAAGTCCTGGAGATGCACTCATTCCTGAGAGAGATTTGGCCGCCAGTTTAAAAATGTCTCGAATTACTGTTCGTAAAGCCATTGATCAACTTGTAGAAATTGGATTGCTTGTAAAAAGACAAGGTGCGGGAACTGTTGTTTCAGAAAATGTTGATCTTGTCCTTCATAAAAATCTGTCATCTTTAAATAGTTTTACTGCCGATATGAAAAAAAGAGGTCTTGAGTCATACTCAAGAGTTGTACTTAGGGAAGAGGGAAAGGCTTCACCTAAAGAAGCATTGATCTTGAATTTAAGTGAAGGTGACTTGGTTCACAGACTGAATCGAGTTCGCTACTTAGTAAACGAGCCACTACTCTATGAAATAGCTGTTATACCTGCCTCCATCATTTCAATAACATCAGCACTGGATAATTCACTTTATGAATTACTAGAATCTAAAAATATGAATCCTGTTACTGCAAAGCAGAATATTCATGCAATCATAGCCGATGATAATCTCGCAGATAAGCTTGAAGTGAATCCAGGTAGTGCTATTTTGTTTGTAGAAAGACGGGGTAAGGATGCTAATGGGCGAGTTGTAGAATATACACAATCTTATTATCGAGGTGATCGATATGACTATGTGGTAGAACTGGGATGAAAAAAGCACTAAAAGGGGCTCGTATATTTTCTGGTATAGACTTTGCTGACAATAAGGCATTATTATTTGAAAATGAAAATATTATTGAAATAGTCGATGAATCCGAGATTCCTCAAGATTTTGAGACTCAAAATTTAAATGGGGGTATTCTCTCGCCTGGCTTTATCGACCTTCAGGTAAACGGTGGCGGTGGTAAATTATTTAATAACTCACCTGATAAAGAAAGCCTTGATACAATCATTAGCGCACATCAATATTTTGGTACGACTAGTGTGATGCCAACTGTTATTAGCGACTCTCTTAATGTCCTTCAAAAATGTAGTGATACAATTTCAAAGGAGATTAACAACAATAAATCTCTATTAGGTATTCATATAGAGGGTCCTTTTTTCAATGTAAAGTATCGAGGCGTTCATCAAAAACAATACATCAATACAATAAATGCTACCTATATGAATTTATTTAAATCGCTGGATCACTATCCAGTGATGCTGACACTAGCGCCAGAATGCATTTCAATTAAGCAGCTGAAAAATCTAAAATCATTAGGCTTTAAGATCTTAGCTGGACATACAGACGCAAACTATGATCAACTTGAGGAGGCAATTAAGTTTGGACTTGATGGCTTTACTCATTTATATAATGCGATGGGTCAAATATCTGCAAGGGAACCTGGAGTGGTTGGTTCTGCATTAGATTTTGATGAGACATGGGCTAGTATTATTGTTGACTTGCACCATGTGCACCCATCCTTAATTAAATTATCTTACAAACAAAAACCTCAGGGCAAACTATTTTTTGTATCTGATTCTATGGCAACAATTAATCATGGTGAGCCCTCGTTTGAGCTTTATGATGAGGTAGTGAGTGAATCAAAAGGTCGAATAATCAATTCAGAAGGTAAGCTCGCAGGATCGTCTATAACTCAAATAGATGCAATTAAAAATGCTTATCAAAACTGCAGCATTCCTCTCGAAAGTGCAATCTCGATGGCAACGCTTTATCCTGCAGAATATCTCGGCGTATCTAATTATCTCGGACAACTGAAAAAGGGCTACAGAGCAGATTTTGCTCACTTTGATTCTGAGTTTAAAATACAAAATGTCTGGATTGCGGGTAGTCAACTCAATCGAGGACAGTCATGAGAGTAGTAATTCTTCCAACTAAGGTTGAAGCGAGTAATTTTGCAGCTCAATTTATTGCAGATTTCATAAAAAATAACAAGAATCCAGTTGTTGGAATGGCAACAGGTGGCTCAGTTGTTCTAACCTATGAAGCATTGATTGCTATGCATCAATTAGGGGAGATCAGCTTCAATGAAACAACAACTTTTAATTTAGACGAGTATTTAGGATTACCTCCAAACCATAGTCAAAGCTACCGACATTATATGAATCAGAAACTCTTTGATCATATCGATATTGATCAAAGCAAAACTTTTATTCCAGAATGTTTTGATAATAATTTTGACTTAGCTTGTTCTAACTTTGAAGATAAAATAAAAAAGCATGGTGGCATTGGTCTTCAACTCTTAGGAGTTGGATCGAATGGACACATTGGATTTAATGAGCCTACTTCTAGCTTGCAGTCAAGAACAAGGGTTAAAACACTGACGAAAAATACAATCTCAAAAAATGCACGATTTTTTGAAGAATCTGAAAACCAACCATCTTTGGCAATAACCATGGGCATTGGAACCATAATGGAGGCTAAAAACATCCTTCTCATCGGCCTTGGCAAACATAAAAGCAAGGCAGTGGCTGATGTCATTGAGGGCCCGCTGTCTTCATTTTGTCCAGGCAGTGCTCTTCAAAATCATCAAAATACCACTATCGTTCTTGACAAATTTGCGGCATCAGACCTTAAGCTTTATGACTACTATATTCAAACTGAAAAAATGAAGTCTGAATTCAATTGCTGAAATTGAGTTATAATTTTTTTTAATAAATAACAAAAGTACTTTAATGAGCTTAATCTTTAAACAATTATTTGAAAGAGAAAGTTGCACCTTCACCTATCTGATTGCTGATAGTGAAACTAAAGAAGCAGCTATTGTTGATGCAGTAGATATTATGATTGAAAGAGACACAGCTTTGCTAAAAGAGCTAGATCTTAATCTAAAATTCATTATTGAAACTCACATTCATGCTGACCATATAACGAGTGCATGCCCCCTTAAAAAATACTACCCAAAAGCAAGGATTGTTATTGGGATGGAGAATGTCGATGCTGAAGCCTGTTCAGATATTATGGTTAGCGAAGGGCACATCCTTGCAGTTGGAAAATACAAAATTACAACAATTGAAACCCCTGGTCACACAGTTGGATGCATGTCTTACCTCGTAGAAAATAAATTATTAACGGGTGATGCGCTCTTTATTAGAAGCACTGGAAGGTGCGACTTCCAAGGCGGCTCTGCAGAATCACTATATAGCTCCATTCAAAAACTATTTAAACTGCCTGATACTACCGAGGTCTATCCTGCTCATGACTACAATGGCCTTTCAGTTAGTACGATTGGTGAAGAAAAGAAATTTAATTCGATGATAAAGGAATCATTTGATCAAGAAACTTTTATAGAGAATGTCAATAGTCTTGATTTAGGATTGCCGAAAAAAATTAAAGTGGCAGTTCCTGCCAATCAAAGTTGTGGTCTGATTGCTCAAAAAGTGTAAGCCTGCCCGAAACTTAGTTTTAAAAAAGACCTTATACTAACTCAATACTTATTAAAATATTAGTCTATGGATATTACCACCCCTGCACTCCTCTTCCCCGCCATTTCATTATTGTTTGTTGCTTATACGAATAGACTTCATTCGCTGAGCGTATTAATTCGCGCAATGACCACTAAAGGAAGCAACGAATCTAAAACTAAACATGCAGATGAGCAAATAAAGATTCTTGAAAAACGTGTAATTTATATCAGAAGGATGCAGGTTTTTGGAGTTGTTAGTTTTATCTTTAACCTGATGACAATTATTTTGGTTTACCTTAAATATTATATTCTAGGAAACTACATTTTTGGCTTTGGGCTCTTGATGCTTTCAGGCTCATTATTATTTGCTTTACTTGAAACCTTGATATCCACAAAGGCTCTGGATATTCACCTCAAAAACTCTAAAAATTAGGATTTATTTCCTAGATTATCAGCGATCAAACAAACCATTTCAAACATAATTGAATTAGCTACATGGGCGGTTATTTGATTTGGAGAGTCAACCGTTGGCATGAGGCATACAACATCACCACCAATAATATTTTTACCCCTTAGCCCTTGTAGCATCTTAAGAACATCTGGCATCTTGAATCCTTCAATAGCCGGCTCTAAATTTGAAACCCCAGGCGCTACGGTTACGTCCAAGCAATCTAAATCAAATGTAATGTAGATTGGTGCATCGCCAACGCGCTCTTGAATCATCTCAATACATTTTTCTACGCCATATTCATCATATTGATCCTTGGTAATAATCTCATATCCAAGCTCATAACTTGAGTCTAGCCAATCAAGCGTTCTAGTGTTACCCCTAATACCAACTTGTATACTTTTTGAAGCGTCAACAAATCCATCCCTCACTAAATAGCTTGCCCAATGAGCCGCTGATTTAACTGCACCTAGAAAATGATCAAGCTGATGAAAAGCATCCGTATGGGCATCAAAATGAACGAGAACAGCCTTCTCCCCATTAGTAAGTTTAGACTTTGGACCAGCAATAGCCTGCAGAATGCCGCCAGTAATTGAATGATCTCCACCAATTGAAATAGGTCGTACACCAGTCTCAGCAATGACCTCATAAAACTCAGTAATGCGCTCAATGCACTGCTCATTATTGTTCGCTTCGGGAAGAGGGACATCTCCAAAATCTCTAATCTCACACATTTCCCATGGTGAGATTCCAAACTTTAAATGGCCCCTTCTCCCCTGAGCTGAAATATTTCTAACAGCTCTAGGTCCTAAATGCTGGTCACGCTGAGTTGTTCCATTTCCAGTGCTATGAGGCACCCCAACAAGGGCTATATCACAACCCTTAGGATCTGGCTTATGCGGACAACGAAATAGCGTAGGCACCCCCCACCAATAAAGGCCATTCATCATTGCTGAGTTGTCTCTAGTTTTTTTGTCCATCAATAGTTCGTTTAATATTCTTTAAATTCTACTCAAATTTTTCACTAATTTTGGCAAGAATAGCCTCTTTATATGGCACCTCTAATTCTTTAGATGCCCAGGCGACAAAACCAAGGTCGACCTGCTGTTCCCAAGTTTCGATAGGGTTTTTAAATGTTGTAACAGATGTCTCAGTTGGTGCTGATAAAAATAATGCCATCTCTGCAGCATCAGATTCTTCGGTACTATCCTCAGGAAAAACATAGTCACTAATATTAATGTATTTCGCTATATCTGTCATCCAATAAATACAACCTCTATACTCCTCAGCAAGATTAACGCCTTTTATATATTCTTGAGACAGTTTAGTAATAGCTTCTGTTTGAGCTGCAACGATTTGACCATTGGTCATCTCCATATCTGTTCCATCAATCATGTGATAAGCATAGACTCTATTCATCAGCGCCTCCCCCGCAGTGAGCCCTGCCATTTCTGGCCTGGTAATTTCAATATAAATGAGTGCTGAGCATCTAATCGCTCTATCGGCAACCTCTTTGTCAGCATAAGCTGGCGATATAAGTCCAGTTAAAAATAATATGATAGGGAGTATTTTTTTCATAGATTTAGATATAGAAATTGAACAAATAAAAGTCAAAATAAGCCTAAGTAAGCTCACTAATCTTCTCAAATAATTCTTTTGAAATTGTTATGCTTTGAGAACTATCACGTAGCTTTCTTTTCTCTAGTCGTTTGTTACCTGGCAGTCTTGTTGATGGTTGTTCTAGAATAGAATCAACAATCGTTTCTGTCCTCTCAGAAAAACGATCTCCTGAAAAAAAGGTAGGATCGATCGCAATGATAAGCTGTCCAACTCCTGGCGAGTCACCCTCGGCATTAAGAAATGAACTTGCCTCAAAGCCAAAGTTCGAGCCTGTGAGTCCTGCTGCTAATATTTCAACCATTAAAGCAAGGGCACTCCCTTTTGCATCACCGATTGGGAGCATCGCACCAGCTAAAGCCTTCTTTGGATCAGTAGTTGGTTTGCCTTCACTATCAATTGCCCAATCCTCTGGAATTTTTTCATTCTGCTGATTGGCAACCATAACCTTTCCGCGCGCAACTTTACTTAAGCTCATATCTATTACAATTGGTGGCTCATTATCACGAGGCGTTGAAAAAGCAATTGGATTGGTTCCAAATAAAGCCTTTGTTCCACCCCATGGAGGGATAGCCTTTGGCGTATTTCCAAACATTAGACCAATCAATCCATTCTCAGCCAAGATTTCAACATGCCTTCCCGCCTGACCAAAATGATGGGAGCGAGAAATACTTGCCGCAGCAATGCCAAATTTTTTGCAAGTTGAGGTAATCTCTTTAAGCGCCAATGATATGGCTGGATAAGCGAAACCATTGTTAGCATCGACTCTAATAACACTTCCATTTGAACTAAGAATTGAGGGTGCCTCATTGCCATTAACCTTGCCTGAAGTGAGCTGTTCAACGTAAGAGGGTATTCTTGATAGGCCGTGTCCCGACTGTCCATCAAACTCAGCACTGATTAATGCGTCAGCCACTTCTTTAGCATTAGCTTCAGAAGTTTCATTATTTACTAGAGCATTAAATGCCAAATCCCAGGCTTCTTTTTCAGAAATTTGTAATGTTTTTATCATCAATAGTTCCTATAAATTTAGAAAGTAAATTATAGTTATCTTAGGTCTTATAAAGTATATTTATTTTGATGATAGAGTTCTCTTTAAAAACAAGAATCAGTTTTTATTTAAGTTGTAGTTGGCTTCTGTTTTCATTCTTTATTGCCACCACCTATTCAAAGCTTAACAATCAAATCATTATTGGCTGGTTTGATTTATATAATGTCTACTGGCACATATTTTTTATAGTTGGCACGCCAGTCTGGCTATACTGGATTGTGATAAAGCCCTATAATTGGATCAAAAAAATCCGTCCGAATACAAAAAACAATGAAACTTAACCTAGGTATTTTTCAATATGAGATGCAGGATGAAAGCCCTGATGCAAAAATCAATAGGCTTGCTATACATCTGAGTGAAAGCACTCAATTAGATTTAGTTATTTGTCCAGAGCTATTTATTTCTGGCTATGGAAGCCATGAAAAAATCAATGAATACAGTGAGATTCATGATGGAGAATACGCTAGTAAAATAAGCTCTCTTGCTAAAAAATCCAATACTGCGATTATTTATGGATATCCTGAAATTGATACTAACCATCTTTTTAACTCTGCTCAGTTCTTTAATAATGAGGGCTTATCCATAGCTAATCATCGTAAAAAACTTTTGCCACTAACCGCAGATGAATCAAAAATTTTTACGCCAGGCAAAGAGAGTTCAATCTTTTCAATAAACGGAATTAAATCAGCTATCGTTATTTGTTATGAGTTGGAGTTTCCTGAAATAATTAGAGAATTATCACTTCAAGGGGTTGAGTTAATTATTGCGCCAACTGGGCAATCATCTCATTGGCCAGCCGCGGCTCTTTACAATTGCAGAACGAGGGCATTTGAAAATGGGATCTTTGTAGCCTACGCCAACTCAACAGGTAATTTAAATGGCATTAACTTTATGGGAGAGAGCAAAATTATTGGACCCGACGGTTTAGATATTGCTAACGCCGGGTTGGATGAAAAGCTAATCACTGCAGAGATTGATACAAAAAAAATTATCTCAGTTCGAGAAAATCTACCGTATCTAAACGACTCCAAATCGCTTCAATAGTTTCAATTAATTTTTACAGGCAGGATGAATTATCAACGCCCCATGGCATCATAGTATTACACAGAAAAGCACCATCTAAAATTGCGCCACTCAAGTCTGCGCCACTCAAGTCTGCACCTCTCAAATTAGCATTAGTTAAATTAGCTTGTGCAAAATTGACACCAATTAAATTTGCTAAACTCAAATCGGCCTCAGTAAGATTAGCACCACTTAGGTTAGCGCCATTTAAATTCACTGCAAAGAGATTGGAACCAAAAAGATTTGCATTTTCTAGATTTGAACCATTTAATTCTGCACCAAAAAGACTAGAGCCTTCTAAATTTGCATTATAAAGATTAGCGTTTGAAAGGTTTGCTGAGATAAGGTCAGCGCCTGAGAGCATTGCGTTATTAAAATCTGCTCCAATAAAATTTGTGTTTCTTAAGAGGCAGCTTTGGCAACTATTCAATGAGTTTAATTTAATAACATTATCATCAATACTCTGCCAATCATTATTTCCATCTGCAAAAGTTAAGCCTGATATTGAAAGAATTATCAATGCGAATATTTGTTTCATTTTCTTATCGTATGGTAAAGTTATATCGAATGTAATAATAGTGTAAAGGAGAAAAAATGGCAAACTTAGTAAAAAAATCATTTGATAACCCTGATGATTTAGTGGCACCAGACAAGACTAGAGCAGAAATCCTTGAGTTTGGAACAATTAAAGCAGTCAGAGTAACTGCTCAGCCTGGATGGACTTGGTCTGAATGCATTAAACCACATGTTGGCGGTGAAAGCTGTCAGGCTGGTCATTTAGGAGCTTGCATCCAAGGCAGCATGAGAGTGACTCACGATGACGGATCAGAAATGATTGTTAATGCTGGCGATGTATACTCGATTTCACCTGGTCATGATGGGGAGGTCATTAGTGACGAGCCATTTATTGGTTATGAGTTTAACAATCAAGGCAAATCCTTTGCAGTCTGGGACAGCTAAAAAAAATTATTAAGATAAAAATCTCTACATTTTAGATTTTTTTAATTAATCAGAATCGAAACACGCTTAATCTTTGTCATATTGACAGAGTTTTCTTTCATGATACAATTTTTTCATGAAGTTTGAGGTCGCCCTAAATACTTATACAAATGCATCACTGGAGACATCTATTAAAAAGCTCCAGGAGTGTGCGTCCAAATCATTTGAACTTGCAAACCCAATCCCACCTGTAATTAATCAATCAATTCAATTCTACAATCGTGAGCAGGATAGAATTTTCAATCAGGAATGGATTTGCATTGGTCGATGCGACGAGATTCCATTAGCTGGAGACTTTCTTACCCATGAGATTGCTGGCACCTCTGTTCTCGTAGTTCGACAAGAGTCTGGTGAAATCATGAGCTTTATTAACGCCTGCGCCCATCGATTTACCTGTCTTTCAAAAGAAAAATCAGGTCATGCCTTTGCGTTTACTTGTCCAAATCACGCTTGGACGTATGGACTAGACGGTCAATTAAAACATGCCCCATTCATGGACATGAAATCAGACTTCAAACCGAGCGATAATAATTTAGTGAGACTCCATTCTGAAGTCTGGGAAGGGTTTATCTATACAACCCTCTCAAATAAACCAAGCAAGAACATAGCCCAATCTCTGGATGAACTCAGAAAAAATATTGTTGGCCAATATGATATGGCTAGCTATAAAACAATCATTAGAGAGAGCATGAACTGGAATGCCAACTGGAAAAACCTGATCGAAAACTTTACTGAAAGCTATCATGTCCCTGTTGCTCACCCTAAAACTTTTGCAGGCCACAAGAAACTAATTAAAGATTATGAGTGCGGTGAAGACAGTCACCATTACTGTTATCACTTTGCGCCTCAAGAATCAAAAAAGGGTCCGGGTGCTGCTCATCCACTCAATACAAATCTTAAAGGTAAGTGGCGTCGAACAATGGTTGACTTTTGTATCTTTCCAAATCACCTAGTAACCCTTATGCCAGATTACCTTTGGTGGGTTTCAGTTATGCCAGAGGGAGTTGGTCAATTCAGGGCAACTTGGGGAGTAGCAGTTCCTCAAGAAATACTGAATGAAGTTCCTCAAGAAGAATATGATCAGTGGGTTATGGATAAGATTGGTTATATGAACACTGCAAATGAGGAGGATAGAGAGCTTGTGGAAAGGCTCTATCAAGGAAGTCAATCAAGTAGGTTGCCTCAAGGGACCTTTCACCCTATTGAAAAAAATCTTTGGCAATTCATAAATTATCTCAAAAATATTACTGTCTAAATTGAGTCTGGTACATGATAATTATACTCACCTGTTGAGGACTCATCATAAGCATAGGTTAGTCTTTTCCACTCCTGAACTTTAGGTATTTTACTAATCTCATTATATAAACTGGTAAGCCTTTCAAAAGTCTTTGGTAGATTACTAGGTATGTCATCAAGAACACCCTGTGCAATCCATCCAAGCATACTCCAAACAGCGATATCAGCAACAGTCATCTGATCACCCACAAACCAGCCCGAATCATTTGTCTCTAAAATTTTCTCTAGATAACCAAAATATTTTGGCAAGGCATCATTACTCAGATTGTATCGCATTTGTTTTTTAATGGCTAGATCGCTCTCATGCATAGAAGGATTTATGAGTACATTAATATCTGTTACAGTATCAATAACTTGATCTACCTTTCCGGCTTCAATCATATCCTTAGGGTACATATCGCTTATCTTTCCACAAATTCTTGCAATTGCTCCAGTTTGTGCAATACTTTGACCTTCAATTACGAGAACGGGTAATTGCCTAAAAGGAATGGCGGTCCCATCACTTAGCTCTCCATTTTCTTTTAGATAACTAAGATCTTCGCTCGTAATTCTATAATCCTCGAACTCAATATCTGAGATGAATAGGCATAGTCTTACTATTTCAGCACGCCAGAAAGGCTGGTCAAAATAAATTAGTTTTAGTTGCATTTTAAGACTCCAAAGTGAAATTTTTTACTAATATCAATAATTTATTATAAGTGAATCTTACACATGGAAATAAAGACCTTTTATTTGGAATGTTGCTGTTAAAGAATCAGAGGCCTAATAAAAGCCTCCTGATTTGAAACTATCAAAGCCCTCTTCATTGAGGGCTTTTTTTATTTCAAATACTGTTTTTATAGGTATATTATTTTTATGAGTAAAACTGTATTCATTTCAAAACATGGTGGTCCTGAAGTTTTAGAACTGAAAGAATTCGAACTAGGAGCGCCTGGTCCAAATGAGGTATTAATAGAGCATATCGCAATAGGTCTAAATTATATTGATGTTTACCATAGGTCCGGACTCTATCCTATAAACCTCCCCTCTGGAATTGGCGCTGAAGGTGCGGGCATTATTAAAGATATAGGGAGCATGGTAAAGGGTTTTAAAGTTGGCGACAGGGTCTCTTATGCTGGCTTACCATTAGGAGCATACTCCTCAGAAAGATTACTGCCCACCAAAGATCTTTTATTAGTGCCAGATAATATTGATTTAGAAATTGCTGCCACTCTGATGACTAAAGGCCTTACTGCCTATTACCTACTATATCAAGCTTACCCTGTTTCTAGTGGAGAGACCATTCTCTTTCATGCAGCTGCAGGAGGGCTTGGACAAATATTTTGTCAATGGGCTAAAAGTCTTGGGTGTAAAGTCATAGGAACGGTAGGTTCTGATATAAAAATCACTCTAGCCAAGAAAAATGGTTGCGACCATGTCATCAACTACACAAAAGAGGACTTTGCTCAAAGGGTTTTGGACATAACCCATGGTGTTGGGGTTCCAGTGGTCTATGATGGTGTCGGAAAAAATACACTAGAGGGCTCTTTAGAGAGTTTAAAAGTTCGAGGCACAATGGTCTCATTTGGAAACGCCTCAGGGCCGCTTTCGGACATCAGCATACCTAAATTAATTCAACCAAAAGGTCTATACATTACCCGTCCATCGATGCATCACTATCTTGGAACAAGAGAAGAGCTTGAGTCCGGAGCTAAAGTACTTTTTGAAAAGATTAAAAGTGGTCACGTCAAAATTGAAATATTTAAAAGGTATAAGCTGGATCAAGTTCAAGAGGCTCATAAAGATCTTGAGAATAGAAAGATTGCTGGGCCATCAATCATTGTTCCAAACTAAAAGAACTAGACTTTAAGCTCAGATCGCTCTAACTCCCAACGAAGGCATTTTCGTGAAACAGCCCTTTTAGTCTTCGGTCATCATTTAAATAAATCATCTCACCCTTTCCGTGCCGCATATCATTTAACCACTCACCCTCGTAACGACTTCCCTCTTGATAATTGCTTGTGTCTTGGTAAAGCATGACGCCATAACCATTGCGCTTATTATTAAGAAACTCTCCTTCATATCTCCTGCCGTCTGGATACACCATAACTCCCTTGCCCGTCATTACACCATCTACAAAGTTTCCTGTGTAACTCTGGCCATTAACATAAATAAAAACACCTGATCCATTTGCTCTATCGTTTTTCCATAAACCTTCATAACGACTATTTTCTTGATACATTCCTCCATCTTTAAATGTCATAATGCCAAAGCCTTCGCGTTTATTATTTTTATAATCGCCTTCATATCTTATTCCATTTGGATAGATCATAACTCCCTGACCATTGATCAATCCATCTTGAAACTCACCCTCATAGCTTTGACCGTCTGCATGTCTAAATAAGCCATGGCCATCTGGCTTATTATTAAAAAATTCTCCCACATACCTTGAGCCCGTTTTAAAGGTATAGATTCCCTTACCATGCATACAAGAAGTAACATCAAGATTTATTAGGCATTCTTCCATCTGACCCTGATAAAGACTCCCATCAGAAAACTCCATTTGAATAACACCATTAATGTTTTCAAGAAATGCATCATTCAAGTTAGCGCTTGATGGACCAGAAACTAAAACAATGAATAGTGCTATTATGAAATTTCTTTTCATAGTAGAATTATATTTCAAGTGTATGAAATATTAGATGAAACCTGAAAAAATTTTGTAAGACTTGTGGCAAGCCTTTTGCTTGGCGAATGAAGTGGAGAAAGGATTGGGAAAATGTTTTATATTACAGTGAGAGATGTAGAAGAAATAAATCTTAAAGAGTATCCCTTTAAAACAAAAAAGGCCCTAAACATTAGGGCCTTTTCATTAATTCCTCTTCAAATTTTATCTAGATTTCCAGAAAAATAAAATCCCAAGAACAACGTCTGGACCTATATTTCCAATTAGATTTGTTGTATCTGAAGGAAAAGCTCCCGAACTCATTTGATAGATTGTTAAAGGAATCCAAAGTGCATGCAAAATGGCAAAAAACATACCAACTGACTTAATGTTGTCACTGGCCCAGCTTGGCATTTGCCAGCTAAGATATGCCATACCAAGAACCATTAATGACATTCCTTGCATAAGACTCTCTGCTACAGCACTCTCAGCAACATTAAAGCTTGACATCATTGCCCCAGGAGCCAATAACATCAAAACACCAAAAATGGCAAACATAGCAGCTTGAATTCTAAAAACTAAAGATAAACTCATAATGTCCCCTTTATTATTAAATGAAATTTCAATATACCATATAGTAAAAAGAGACTACATTAGTTTACAAAAATTAAGCTCATTATGACTCTAAATTTAGTATACTAATAGTCATGGCAGGGAAATGAATTTAAAAATTACTTTCTCCTAAAGCGATTATTAAATGTTTTTCTTTTATTGAAAACTAACCCCTGCCATCTGCACTTAAATCAATGAATAGATAATTGGCGGTTAGTTCCTCTTAGGATACTTACAGCAGGATTTCAAAGCCGACCTCATCACTTTGAATAATCCACATGCCTTCCTTCATGTTAGTAATAAACTTTTAATTTTCATCGTTGCAATTCTAATTACATGAAATGAAGATTAAATGTAGATTCAGATTTGTTTATGTAAAGATTAATAAAGCATTCAAACGACTAGCCACAAGTGCCACCAAAACGACTTCGAATAATGATCTCCTTAGCTACAGAGGAGCTTACATTAAATTTTCGCGCTAAATATTCTAGGCTTTTATGTTGGTATGTGTAAAGCATGACCATCATATAGATCTCGTCATCATTCACTGGTGAACGATTTAAATGCTGAAATGATTTTTGACCTCTTGACATGAGGTGAACAGTTTACTGAGGTTTTTTTGTGATGTCTAATTACACACACTTGAATATTAAAAGGCTTTATCAATTATTATCGACTTCTCATTACCAAGAGTATCAATCTTTAGATTGGTTCCAGAGCGGGTTGAGTAAATTGGCCCCTTGCCTCTCAACATTTTATTCCACCTTTTAAACCTAAGAAGTCGGGCTGAATCTTTTAAAATTAATGTTTCCGGTGTATTAATTACCATACCATCATCACATTCAATCTCTCTATCTACTAGCTCAAAAATTATTTGATCTGGAACTGGTGGATCTTTTGCAAACATGCAAATCTGCTCATCACTATAACTACTCATTTCCAAAGAGGCGGCTGCGCTATTAAGGAACAATGAGAGACAAATCAAAAGGAATATTTTCATTACAAAAAATATTATATGCCAGTAAGAACTATATCTTGTTTTTTTGAATAAAAAAAAATTTGTATGTTTTTTTTTACATTAAGTAAATTATTTATGACATAATGTATGGTATACTTTACATTTAAAAGACTAAGTCTGTAACACAATGAATATCAAAATAAGAAATACTTTAGGTGAGATAACTGGTGCATCACTTGCGATGATTTGGATGTGGTTTAACTTAACTGAAGCTTCAACAATGAATATAGAGTCAGTTTCTAAAGTACTAGCCCAGGGAATTGGAATCAGCATTATTCTGATTATTGCCCTTCATATTATTCTCAATATACTATCTTCAATCATCACGGGGCATTACGAAGAAGATATCGATGATGAAAGGGATAAAATTTTTGAGCTCTACGCCTTACAAGTTAGTAGCGCAATATTTGGAATATCAATTGTAGTCACTCTTGTCTTATTAGGTTGGTTTAATCTTACAATCATTACAGGCCTTATCGCTATTACTTTTTCAGGATTTATAGCCAGTATTTTTAGTCTTTTATTAAAGATTTACCTCTACAGGTAGCAATGTTCAAGAAAAAGATTCACATAGAAAATGTAGTGAGAAAGCTCAGGTTCAATGACGATGAGATGACCCAACAGCAGCTAGCAGAACTCGTTGGCGTCTCTAGACAGACCATTGTTGCAATTGAAAAATATAAGTACACGCCATCATTAGATCTAGCGTTTAAGATTGCGCTGGCATTTGATATGGAAATACAAGAAGTTTTTTTTATAAACCAGTAATTTTTATCAGGAGGAAGTAATGGAAATATCTGAACTAGATCCAAAAATAAAAGATACTCAAAAGGAACTCATAAGGCATCAGGAAAAAGCTCGTAAATTTAAGGAGTACGTGCAGGGATTATTTATTGACCTCTACACTCAAGATGAATTTAATAGAAGAGTGGATGCAATTTTTAACGAAACCTTTAGAAAAGATCAAAATGAAAAACGAAAATAATCAGTTATTCAGTCAACTAAATAATATTGATACTAACATAGAAAAACTTGAACGCAACTCTAATAAAAATAGTGACCAAGTAGGTCTTATATGGTTAACAATTTTAGGCTATATAATCTATATCGAGTTTTTTAAGTAGGACAATAATAAAACACAAGGAATAATGATGAAAGACTACCCGGTGAACTTAAGGATTGATTACTCGGAATCATCTAATCGCTTAACTGCTCTTTTTAGGTTGATTCTTGTCATCCCAATTGTAATTATTCTGGCTTTAGTATCAACCTACGCAGAAGCCCTATCTTTTGCCATAGCGATGATGATACTCTTTAGAGAAAAATACCCAAAGTGGTGGTTTGACTGGAATATTGGCATCACGAAATTTACCTACAGAATTGCTGCATATTTTCTTCTCATGAGAGATGAGTATCCCGCAACGGATGAAGATCAATCAGTACAGATTACTGTGCCTTATCCTGATGTCAAAAACGATCTAAAGCGGTGGATGCCGCTTGTAAAATGGTTTTTGGTTATCCCTCATATTATTGCTCTAATATTTATTTTTATCGGAGTTGCTCTCTGCACAATTTTTGCATTATTTGCAATCTTGTTTACTGGCAAATATCCAAAATGGGTCTTTGAATTTGTAGAAGGTTTTTTACGATGGTCTCTTAGAGTCAGTGCATTCGCCCTTCTTTTGACAACCGACGAGTATCCTCCATTTAGACTAAAAGAATAGCCGACAATAGTCACTAAATATTTAAATAGCTTCATTTCCTCTTTTCTCATCTTTAAGAAAAGAGAGTTTATCAAGATAGATAGTTTTCAAATTACTATCCATCATTGATTCCATTTTTGGAGCCCTTTAAATTCTATAATAGAGAACAATTGAAGACATTAAAAAGACATCGAGGTATGCCTTTATTCATTAATTATTCTCATATACTCTGTTATGCGTGTCATAGCAACGAATGAATGTTGCACATCTCATTAAGTGCTTAAGTCTTTGAGCGCCTGCATACGTACATGAACTTCTAATGCCTCCCAATATGTCTTGGATTGTGTTTGATACTTCTCCACGATATGGAACTAATACTTCACGACCTTCTGAGCTTCGATAATCTTTAAGTCCGCCAAAGTGTTTTACATTTGCCGCATCTGAACTCATAC
>CAYNES010000012.1:0-17450 GCA_964396315.1 uncultured Piscirickettsiaceae bacterium
GAGCAGATTAAAGAAGAGGTTGGTAGTGCCTTTGAATCCAAAATTATACGAAAGAACGAGTTTAGAGGAAGGGCAGTCTCTACTGGACTTCCAGTGAGTTTTGAAGTGACCAATTCTGAAATACTAGAAGCTTTGAGTGAGCCCTTAGGAATGATTATCAGTGCACTTAGAACAGCTCTGGAGCAGACTCCACCGGAGCTTTCATCCGACATTGCTCAGAATGGACTAGTCATTACTGGCGGAGGTGCTCTATTGGAGGGCCTTGATAAACTGATTCATAGTCAGACTAATTTACCAGTCACAATTGCTGATGACCCTCTGACGTGCGTCGCAAGAGGCGGCGGTATAGCTTTAGAGATGATTAACCATCATGATATGGGGTTCTTGGCAGCAGAGTGATTCTTATTAAGTCGAGATCCTAATAATGCGACTTTTAAAACTTTTTGTTCCTATATTTCTCTCGATTTCTCTCATAGTTTTAGATGCTCGTTTTTCCTACCTTGATAACTTCAAACGCTTTACGCTAACTCTGCTTAGTCCAATTTATTTAGTTGTTGATTTGCCAAGTCAAGTAATCGATTGGATCAATGATAAAGGGACTGAAAATGAATTACTCGTTAGTAAAAATGATTATCTAGAGGGGCAGCTTATTGAGCTCAAAGCAAAACTTCAAACCTATAACAATTTAACACTTGAAAATCAAAAATTATCCAATCTACTTGAATCAAGCTACCTGATTCCAAATCACAACGTAAAACTAGCTCGAATCAAGTCAATCTCTCAGTCAAGACTTTCAAAAAAAATCATCATTAACAAAGGTTCAAATGATGGTGTAACGTTATCAGACCTAATCATTGGTTCAGATGGTGTTGTCGGCCAGGTAACAGAAGTAACGCCAATGTACTCAACAGTTCGACTCCTTTCTGACCCAACTCAACATACACCTGTAAAAAACGCCAGAAATGGTATTAGAGGAATCACCAAAGGTCTTGCTTCAAACGAAAGAGGAATGATTTTAAAATATATTCCCCTTGAGTCTGACGTCAAATTGGGTGATATCTTTATGACAAGCGGTATTGGAAATTCTTATCCGCCTGGTTATTCTGTTGGAAGAGTTAGGTCAATAGATGAGAATCAAGACCCGTCCTTCATGACGGTATACCTTGAACCAACACAAAATATGAATAGATTAGAATTAGTTCTTATTGTGAAGGAGAAAAATGATTAGTCAGTTTCAGTTTGCTCTTCTTATAAAAATCACAGTACTTGCATTTATTGTTGGCGCAATTGCCTTGCCTAGTATGATCGAAATGATTTCACCGTTTTGGTTACTATTATTCTTTATATATTGGCTAATCTACTCCAATAGTAATGGATTTTATAGCTCTGCTTTTGTTCTTGGTATTCTTCTTGATGTTTTTCAAGGTGGTATCCTTGGACAGAATGCTTTAGCGCTTGTTATCAGTTCTTCATTCATATTAAGCGTTAAAAAATCATTTTTTGTATCAAATCTTACAACGCAGCAGGTATATGTATTCATTGCTTCCCTGATTTACCTCATTGTATTTCTGATCACTCACATTGCGGTTCAAGGAATTCAAATTCAATGGCTAGTTTTATTGACTCCATTGACAGGTGCAATTCTTTGGCCTGTAGTTCGCTTTTTACTTGCAAAACTTAAGCATTAAATTGTATCTTTATGGATAAGATTGGGAATCTAAAGCGAGAGAGAAAAGTATTCAGATCAAGAGTAGTTTTTTCGATAGTCATTATGCTTTTAATGACCTTAATTCTCACATTTAGACTCTTTAATCTTCAAATTACTCAACATGAGTACTATGTTGAAGAGGCTCTTGGTAATCAAATGCAAAGTCTTCCAATCACTCCCATAAGGGGTGATATTTTAGATCGCAATGGAAAAATATTAGCGACCAATGAATTTTCATACAGACTCACTATTACTCCGGAAAAAGTAACAAACTTGAATGACACTCTGATTGAACTAGAAATCAATGAATATATAGATACTAAAGATATCGAAAAATTTAACAAGAATTTACCACGCTATAAAAAATTTCATAATATCCCGATCAAATTTAATCTTTCAGAATCTTTAGCCTCATCATTTTTAGTCAACAACCAACTGCCAGGAGTTGAGGTTGAACCATACTTTCATCGCGTATACCCTTATGGTAAATCAAGCTCACACCTGATTGGTTATGTTGCCTCAATGAATAAAGAAGATAAAACTAGGTACGACAAGAAAAATTATGCGGGTACAACTTTTGTTGGAAAGATTGGCATTGAAAAACAATATGAAAATTTACTCCATGGGCAATCTGGAGTTAAACAAATTGAGAGAAATGTTGCGGGCAGAGTTGTCGATTCAAAGGTGATTACTCCTTCAATACCCGGTGAAGATGTATACTTAAATATTGACATTGATCTTCAATTAAAGGCAGAGTCACTTCTCGGAGAGAGTAGAGGTGTCATAGCCCTTATAGATGTTAATGATGGGTCTGTTTTAACTCTTGTGAGTACCCCATCCTTTGATCCTAATTGGTTTGTGAATGGAATCTCGGTTAAACTTTATGAAGAGCTGAAAAGTGATTCCGACTTACCCCTCTTTGATCGAAGCACTAAGGGGCTTTATCCCCCAGGATCAACAATCAAACCGATGGTTGCTCTTGCAGGTCTTGAAGAAAAAAATATAACCATAAAACATTCTACTTTTTGTCCAGGCTTTTATAAGCTTACAGACTACTCTAGAAAGTTTAATGACTGGAAGAAGACTGGTCATGGCCGAGTTGACACGATTGAGGCAATTGCACAGTCTTGTGACGTATTTTTTTATGACCTAGCCTATAGAATGGGGATTGATGAGATTCACAACAGCCTTTCATACTTTCAGTTTGGACAAAAAACAGGCCTAGACCTTCCCGGAGAATTGGGCGGCATCCTCCCTTCAAGAGAATGGAAAAAAATTAATAAAGATGAGCCTTGGTATAGAGGAGAGACACTCATTACAGGAATTGGACAGGGCTTCATGACTGCAAGCCCAATTCAACTAGCTCTAGCTACTGCTGCAATAGCGAATAAAGGCAATCTGCGTACTCCTAGAGTTTTAATGCACGCTCAGTCTAAAGATGGTAAGTCTTATTTTGAGTCACAGCCACAGTCAAGACAAATTCCTATTAACAATATTGGCAACTGGGAGCTCATCATTCAGGCAATGAAGCAGACGATTTATGGCAAGTTAGGTACAGCAAAAAGATTAAACAATAAACTTAGATATACTCTTGCTGGAAAAACTGGAACAGCTCAGGTATTTGGCTTAGACCCTGAAGAAGAATATATTGCTGATGACATTGACGAGAAACTCAGAGATCACGCCCTTTTTACTGCTTTTGCACCAATAGAGAATCCACAAGTTGCTATTGCTATAATTGTTGAAAATGCGGGTAGTGGAAGCTCAAAAGCCGCTCCTTTAGCTAGAGAGCTTCTTGACGAATATTTCAATAAATACCTAATAGATCCAGATAAAAGTTAGCAACTTAATTTTTATACTTGAGCGGCTAAAAAATTCTTTCTAAAACTATCAAAAGTATTGGATTTTAAGGCTTCTCTCATAGACCTCATTAGCTCTTGATAGTAGAAGAGGTTATGAAATGTATTGAGCCTAGAACCTAAAATTTCATTTGTTTTTTGCAGGTGATGGAGATAGGATCTCGAATAATTTTTACAGGTAGTACAGCAACAATTTGGATCCAGTGCACTTGTATCAGACTTGTATTTTGCATTGCGGATTTTTACAACACCTGTTGATGTAAATAAATATCCATTTCTTGCATTTCGAGAAGGCATGACACAGTCAAACATATCAACACCCATCGCTACGCCTTCAACCAAGTCTAGAGGAGTTCCAACACCCATTAGATACCTTGGTTTAACGGTTGGCATATGCTCAGGCAAAAAATCCAATACCTTCATCATTTCTTCTTTGGGCTCTCCAACTGAAAGGCCTCCTATCGCATAACCATCAAAATCCATCTCTATTAATGCTTCAGCAGACTGTAGTCTTAAGTCTTTATGCATCCCACCCTGAATAATACCAAAAAGAGCGTTTTTGTTATTAAGATTTTGATGCTCCATTAAAGAACGCTTCGCCCACCTCAGTGACAACTGCATTGACTTATCTACTTCACTTTTATCAGCAGGATAAGCTGTGCAATCATCAAATATCATGACAATGTCTGAGCCTAATTTATTCTGGATTTGCATTGACTCTTCAGGACCCATGAATATGGATGAACCATCTTTTGGGGAGCGAAATGAAACACCCTTCTCAGTAATTTTTCTCATTTTTCCTAGGCTGAATACTTGAAAGCCCCCAGAGTCAGTCAAGATCGGTCCTGACCAATTCATAAAATCATGAAGATCGCCATGCGCTTCAATGACATCAGTGGACGGGGTAATAGATAAATGAAAAGTGTTACCTAAAATGATTTCAGCACCGAGCTCTTTTACCTCCTCTACAGTCATTGCTTTCACAGTACCATAGGTGCCCACTGGCATAAAGGCTGGAGTATTAACCACTCCTCGATCAAATTTAAGTTTGCCTAAGCGAGCCTTACCGTTTGTATTTAAGAGTTCAAATTTCATAAAAGATTTTAATTTAAAAGGCTTGATTTATTTGATCAAGATTAAACCCTCTTGATTGTAAAAACCTTTTCTGTTTTGCAACCTCTTTGTAATCTAATGAAGATGCATTTCCAAACTTTCTTTGCCTTATCTCTCTAGCTAACTCAAACCAATCAAATTGACTTAAATCAAAGGTATTAATGCCTCTCATTTTGAGTTCTGATGCAATTTTAACTGGACCCTTGCCTTGGTTAAAACGCATCAAAATAAAATCTTCAGAAAAACGATCATCACTTTGGTAATTCTGTTGAACTAATTTTGATATTGAATTATTAACAACCTCAATATCAAAACCTTTAATTTGAAGTTTTTGAAATAACTCTAATTTAGAGTGCTCGCGCCTCATTAACATTTTCAATCCAGCAGAATAACACTTACTCTCCTGCGTCAGATTCGTCATGATCGCTACTCATTAGTTTTTCACGAATTTTTTCTTCAAGTACTTGACTCATATCTGAATGCTCTTTTAGGTATTCTCTAGCATTATCCTTACCCTGGCCAATCCTCTCTCCATCAACGCTATACCAGGCACCTGCCTTTTCAACAAATCCGAGTTCAACTCCTAAATCAATAATCTCACTCTCTCTAGAAATACCCTGATTATACAAAATTTGGAATTCAGCTTTTTTAAATGGAGGGGCCACTTTATTTTTTAAAACCTTGACACGAGTCTCATTACCAAGAATTTCATCGCCTTTCTTTATAGATCCTATTCTGCGAATATCTAATCGAACTGAAGCATAAAATTTCAGAGCATTGCCTCCAGTCGTAGTTTCAGGATTACCAAACATCACTCCAATTTTCATACGAAGTTGATTGATAAAAATAACCATTGTATTTGTTCTTTTTATATTTGATGTAAGCTTTCTTAATGCTTGAGACATTAACCTAGCCTGCAATCCCATATGAGAAGCTCCCATTTCACCCTCTATTTCTGCTTTAGGCGTTAATGCTGCTACCGAGTCAACAACTACAATATCTACACTACCAGAGCGAACAAGCATGTCAGTGATTTCTAACGCTTGTTCACCAGTATCGGGCTGGGAAATTAAAAGATCATCAGTATTAACACCGAGCTTTCTTGCATAAGTAGGATCCAAAGCATGCTCCGCATCAATGAATGCAGCGGTTCCACCAAGTTTCTGCATTTCTGCTATTACATGGAGTGTCATAGTAGTTTTGCCAGAGGACTCAGGTCCATAGATTTCAATTACTCTTCCTTTGGGAAGACCACCAATCCCTAGGGCTATATCTAGACTCAAACTTCCAGTTGAAACAGCTTCGATATCAGTTCTAGCTTCTTCTTCACCAAGGAACATAACTGATCCTTTTCCGAACTGCTTTTCAATTTGTCCTAGGGCAACTTTTAGTGCTTGTTTTTTCTGCTCATCCACTCCGCTCTCCCGCGTAAAATAATAATAAATTTATTGACATTTATTATAATGGCTTTCACTCAAAAAGATACAGAATGTATGGCTCTTGCTCTTAAACTTTCCAAGCTTGGTCAGGGAGGTGTGGGAGCCAATCCAATGGTTGGGTGTGTAATTACAAGTGACGGTAAAATTATTGCAAAAGACTTTCACCATTTCTATGGTCAGGAGCATGCAGAAATAAACGCTCTGAACCAAATCGACCATAAAGCTGATAATTGTATATTATATGTGACTCTTGAGCCATGCTCTCACCATGGTAAAACGCCACCCTGTATTAAGGCAATTATTAAATCTGGCATTAAAAAAGTTTTTGTTGCAACGCTTGATCCAAATCCCTTAGTTTCTGGGAGCGGTGTCAAACTTCTGCGAGAGAGTGGAATTGAAGTAGAGGTTGGACTACTAGAGAATCATGCAATTGAAATTAATTGTGGTTTTATGAAGCGAATGAAAACAGGTATGCCTTATATTACTTCAAAAATTGCAATGAGTCTGGATGGAAGAGTTGCTATGAGGAGTGGAGAGAGTCAATGGATTACCAGTGAGGCTTCAAGGGAAGACGTTCAATTGCTTAGGAGCCAGAATCAAGCAATCTTAACGGGATCAGGAACAATCTTAAACGACAACCCAATGATGACTGTAAGAAACAAAAAGTTGGATTCTAGCCCCCTTCGCGTAGTTATTGATAGTAATAATTCAATCACCGATAAATCACTCAATATTTTTTCTTCAGATTCTGAGACTCTTATCTTAAATCAGAGTAACTCTAAAATTCTAGAAAATGGAAAGATTGATTTAAAATCAGCCCTAATAAAACTTGGAGAAATGGGAATCAATAATGTCCTTTTAGAGGCTGGGAGTGGACTAAATGGTGCTATGATGCAAGCTAACCTAATTGATGAATTTATTATTTATAGTGCTCCTGTGATACTAGGGAGCGATGCTCAAGCGATGATGAATCTCCCATTTAAAAATATGTCTGAAAAAATTTCACTCGAAATACTTGAATTGACTCAAGTGGCTTCGGACTTGAAAATAAGAGCTAAACCTTTATGAGTAATCTAACCAACAAAAGAATTCTTCTTGGTGTAAGTGGCTCAATAGCTGCATACAAGTCTCCTGATATTGTGCGCCGACTCCAAGACTTAGGTGCTGATGTGAGAGTTATTGTGACTAAAGGTGGAAGAGAATTTGTAAGCGAAAGATCTCTTCAAACAGTTTCAAAAAACAAGGTTCACAATAACCTGTGGGATAAGGATGCCGAGTTGGCGATGGGTCATATTGAGCTCGCTAAATGGGCTGATTTAATTATCATAGCTCCAGCCTCAGCAAATACTATTGCAAAGTTTTGTCATGGTAAGGCTGATGATTTACTTTCCACTGTAATCTTGGCAACAGATGCAAAAATTATGGTTGCACCAGCAATGAACCAACAAATGTTTGCTGCCAGTGCTATGAAAGATAATCTTCAACTTCTCATGAAGCGTGGTATGTTTATTATTGAACCAGGCTTTGGAGATCAAGCTTGTGGCGATATTGGAGAGGGAAGACTAGCTGAGCCATTAGAAATTGCAAAACAAGCAGCTGGTGTCTTTACTTCAAGTCTTCTTAGTGGAAAAAATATTTTAATTACCCTAGGTGGAACAAAAGAATCAATTGATCCAGTTAGATTCATTTCTAATCATAGTAGTGGCAAGATGGGAATGGCTCTTGCACATGCCTGCATTCAAGCTGGTGCAAAAACAACTCTAATTGTTGGCTCAATATCTGTTGAATTAGAAAAAAGAGCTGAAATTGTCCATGTAGTTAGTGCAGAAGATATGTATAAAGCAGTCATGAAAAGAATTGACTCGCAAGATTTATTTATAAGTTGCGCTGCAGTTGCAGACTTTAAACCGAAGACAATGAGTCAAAATAAAATCAAAAAAAATGATCAATCAATGACAATTGAGCTTATTGAAAATAAAGATATTTTAGCAAGCGTTTGTCAACTAGAGAAAAAACCAATCTGCATTGGCTTTGCTGCCGAAACTGAAAATCATATTGAAAATGCTAAAATTAAACTCAAGAATAAAAAGTGCGACGCTATTTTACTGAATGATGTCTCTAAGGTAGGAATTGGTCTTAACTCTGATGATAATGAGGTTCACCTCATTACCAAAAATAATACTGAAAAATTAGAAAAAAATACTAAACATATTATTGCTGAAAAAATTATAAATAAGTTGGAAAATTATTTTTTCATATCGTCATAAATGCTTATAAATCAAGGCTTATTAGACTTACCCACAAAACTGTTGATAACTCTGGTGATATCTTCAAAATTAGCCATCAATTCTGCACTAGACTGGTAATTTCTACGGTTTTGGTTAATAATTAATCATATCAATTTTTTATATATAAATCAATAGGTTATAGATTTCAAGTCTCTAAAAATATTTTGACTTTTATGAATAACTTATAAAAATTTAAAATCGCGGATAACTTTTAAAGTTTTTCCCTTTAATATAGGGCTTTTCAGAGCAATTCAAATTTTTTATTTATTTTAAATATGTGAATGAATGACAAGTATGAGAAAACAAAAAATTAAACCAATTTTTTATTACTTAAATTGGTATTAAATTAAGTACAAATTTACCTAAAAATAGCTATTTATCAGTCCTTCTTAACTCTGTTTATTTTTATGTTAATAATTAATTTTATACATCCCTTGACCTAATTTTTCTTCAATTGAGTCTAATAAATTACGATCAAGAGAGACATCGAACTCTTTTGATAATGGTATTCTTCCAGAGGAATCTCCTGAATCATATTCAATAATCACAGGGCATTTTCCTTTGAACTCTTTAAGCAAATTGCATATTTCTAAATAGTTATTTTTGTTTTTTTCTGATAGATTAATTTTCAGAAATTTCGCATATTTCACTTTAACTTTATCGACTGATTCAATTTTATCTACTACAACTTGCCATTGCTCTCTGAAATCTTTATTAACTTTGCCTGAAATTACAACTACCTCATCTAAAACTAGATATTCGCTGACTTGGGCTAACTTCTGAGAAAAAATTGCTGCATTAATTTTTCTTTGCCCATCTTCAATTGTTAAACTAGCCATTTGCCCTTTTCTTGTATTCCTATAGTCAATATCTGATATTAGAGAAAGTACTCTGACCTCTCTATTATTTCTAAAGACAATGTCTTTTGGAAGAGTACACACAATTGACTTTAAGTGGGTTTTATACCAGTCAGTTGGATGCCGATCCAAGTAATATCCCATGACTTTTTTTTCATACATCATGATATTTTTAAATGATAAAAAATCACCTTTTATATATTTTTTTTCATATTCAGTATGACTATCGATATCAGCAAATAAACTACTTTGCCCCTTCATCAAGTCGCTTTGCCTCTGCTCTGCTTGCCTCACTGCATTTGGATAAGTTGCAATTAATGTGGCTCTTTTAATTCCAAATACATCAAAAGAGCCCGCATAAATTAAAGCTTCAATTGCTCTTCGATTTAAAAACTTTTTCTCTATTCGATAACAAAAATCAAAAATATCTTTATAGTCTCCTGATTCATCTCTTTCTCTTACAATTTCATTCACTAAAGCTTCACCGACTCCTTTAATTGCGCCTAGCCCATAAATGATTGTTGTGTTATTAGTGATCGTAAATTCATACTCGGATTGATTGATTTCTGGCGCAATAATTTTAATTCCTTTTTTCTTTGATTCACCCACTGTAAAGGCAATACGATCAGTATCATCCATTACTCCAGATAAAACTGCTGCCATAAAAGGTGCTGGATAATGAGCTTTCAACCAGGCTGTTTGATAAGAGATATAAGCATAAGCAACAGAATGAGACTTATTAAAGCCATATCCTGAAAACTTATCTATAAGGTCAAATATTTCATTTGCTTTATCCTCATCAATATTCTTTTTCGCAGCACCTTTAACAAAAACCTCGCGCTGCTGAGCCATCTCTTCAACCTTCTTTTTTCCCATAGCACGGCGCAATATATCAGCTCCACCAAGAGAATATCCAGCCATAATTTGTGCAGATTTCATTACTTGTTCTTGATAAAGAAATACACCATTTGTCGGTTTTAAAATCTCTTCAAGCATTTGATGTGGGTATCTAACCTTAGCTCCATGCTTAACCTGGATATAATCATCAACCATTCCAGCATCTAGAGGCCCTGGCCTATATAATGCAAGCATTGCAACAATATCCTCAAAGCAATCTGCCTTAAGTTTTTTTAAATACCCCCGCATTCCTTCTGACTCAAGCTGAAATACACCTGTAGTATCACAATCTTGTAACAGCTTAAAAACCTTCGGATCATCAAGCTTTAGACTATCAATATCAATTAATTCCTTACTCAGGCCTTTCTTAGAAATAATTTTTATTGCTTTATCCATTACTGTTAGATTTGACAATCCTAAAAAGTCAAATTTAACTAGCCCAACAGCCTCAACATCATCTTTGTCAAACTGTGATACTATGACATCAGACTCTTCTTCACCTTTATAAATTGGGCAAAAATCACTAATTTTGCTAGGTGCAATAACTACTCCACCAGCATGTGTTCCAACATTCCTAATAATTCCCTCTAAATCTTGAGATAGATCAATTAGCGTTGATACGCTCTCTTCAGTATCATATCTTGATTTCAGTTCTTCAGAATCCTCAAGCGCTTTATTTAAAGTCATTTTTAGTTCATTTGGAATCATTTTAGAAATTTGATCGCTAAAACCATAGGGATGGCCTAAAACTCTGCCAACATCTCTTACTACTCCTTTTGCGGCCATAGTTCCATAAGTAATTATTTGAGATACTTTTTCAGATCCATACTTTTGAGCAACATAAGCTATGACTTCATCACGCCTATCTGTGCAGAAGTCAATATCAAAGTCAGGCATGGATATACGCTCAGGATTTAAAAATCGCTCAAATAAAAGATCATGCTCTATAGGGTCTACATTAGTAATAGAGAGAGCCCAGGCAACTAAAGATCCTGCTCCAGAGCCTCTTCCTGGTCCAACAGGAATACCATTTTCTTTAGCCCATCTTATAAAATCAGAGACAATTAAAAAATAGCCTGGGAAATCCATTTCCAATATGACAGAAAGTTCAAAGCTTAATCTTTCATCATAAATTTTTCGGTCAACTTTTAAGTCTTCTAATCTGACTTCTAGCCCCTTTTTAGATTCTTCACTAAAAAATTCAGCAATTGTCATACCATCTGGCGTAGGAAAAACTGGAAGATAATTTTTCTGGAAAAGCTCAAAATGAAGATTGCATCGCTTGGCTATTTCAATAGTATTTTCTATAACTTGAGGATAATCTTCAAACAATAAGGACATCTCTTCTGAATTTTTAAGAAATTGATTATCACTAAAGTTTTTGACTCTTCTAGCATCATCTAATAAGCCTCCCTCAGCAATACAGATTCTTGCTTCATGAGCCTCATAGTCACTTTTATTTAAAAACTGAACATCATTTGTTGCAACGATAGGTACTTGCAATTCAACACCTAAACCAATAATATGATTGAGCAAACTTTCATCTAAATTTCTCCCAGTTCTCTGAACTGCCAAGTAATATCTATCTTCAAAAGCAGTCTTCCACTGAAGGATTTTATTTTTTGCAAGTTCAAATTCATTAGATAATAACAAATTAGAGATATCTGAAGAAACGGGTGAGGCAATCATCAGCAAGCCATTATTATGAGAAATCAACTGCTCTTCAGAGATGCAAACAGTAAACGCCTCTTTTTCATTCAGATAAGCTTTTGAAATTAGCTCAGAAAGGTTTAAATATCCCTTCTGATTTTGACAAAGTAGAATTACATCATAAATCCCAAAATCATTTCTAACTGAAATTTTTGCTCCAATAATTGGCTTTATTCCAGAATTGATTGCTTTTTGATAAAACTTAATAGCTGAAAAAAGACTCATATCATCTGTCAGTGCAACACTTTTCATGCCAGCTTCTTTGACACAATCAATTAAATCAGACACTCTGACAAGACTATTCTTTACAGAATATTCGCTTTGGCATTGAAGATGAACAAAATCCACAGAATTGATATTAACTAGAAAAGATTAAAACTTTATTTTACAAATAATTTTATAATTGCTTTTTAGCATTTACAAAAATATTTTATGAAAGTATAAAATTTATATGAAGACAGATTAAATATTCTGTGCTGCTCTAATTAATGCTTGAGCTTTATCCATAGTTTCTTGCCATTCCTTTTCTGGAATTGAGTCATGAACAATCCCCGCTCCAGCTTGAACATAGAGCACTTCATTTTTGACAATAGCAGTTCTAATTGCAATTGCCAAATCCATACCGCCATGCCAAGATAGATTGCCTATAGCTCCAGAATAGATATTTCTCTTTAAAGTCTCAACTTCATCTATTATTTCCATAGCTCTAACCTTAGGAGCGCCACTTAAAGTTCCTGCAGGAAAAGTAGCCCTCAAGACATCAATAGAACTCATATCATCTTTTAATTCGCACTCTACATTTGAAACGATATGCATGACATGAGAGTATCGTTCAATAAACATTTTATCTGTAAGATTAACAGTTCCAGTTTTAGCAATTCGACCCAAATCATTTCTTCCAAGATCAATCAACATAAGGTGTTCAGCAATTTCTTTTTCATCAGACAAAAGGTCTTTTTCATTGTTAATGTCTTCCTGAACGGACTTACCTCTTGAACGAGTTCCAGCAATCGGCCTTATAGTTGCAATATTATTATTATCAACACGAGTGAGAATTTCTGGAGAAGAGCCTACTATAGCAAAATCATCAAGATTAAGATAGTACATATAGGGCGATGGATTAAGTATTCTCAGCTGTCGATAAAGCTCGACTGGATTTGACATAAACTTACAGCTTAGCCTTTGAGATGGCACAACCTGCATGACATCACCAGCAGTAATATATTTCTGAACTTTTTCAACTGTATGAACGAAATTTTCCTTACCAAAACTCGAGATAAAATCTTGAGATTTAATATTTTCCGTTTTAGTAGAATCATAGTTAACAGATTTCTTAATATTAGTTTCAATTAAATTTAATTTTGCAATCCCATCATCAAAAGATTCATTTTCTGGGTTTAGATGGGTGATTATATGAACCTTGCTAGTTAAATTATCAACCACCAACAAATCATTAGAAACCATTAACAAAATATCTGGCACATTGAGTTCATCTTGCTTATCGATATTCTTTAATTTTGGCTCAATATATCGAATAATTTCGTATCCAAAATATCCGACGAGTCCGCCATTAAAATCAGGAAGATTATCCAATTGAGGAACTTTAAATTGCGCTTGATAATCTTGGATCCAAGCTAGCGGATCTTCAACTTTATACTGCTGATGTAATTGGCCATTTTTTTCAACCAAAACTTCATATTCATTAACTTTTATAATAGTTTCAGCTCTAAGGCCTATAAATGAATAACGCCCCCATTTTTCACCACCTTGAACTGACTCTAAAAAGTAAGTGAATGGAGTATTTGCGAGTTTAAGATATAAGGCTAAGGGTGTATCAGTATCAACAACAACTTCTCTTGATAGAGGAATGTGATTAAAGCCTTCATCTGCAAGTTTATTAAATTGAGAATGTTGCATTGATTTATTTTATCATTACCGAGTTTATGAAAACTTCAGAATATATTCATTTGACTTAGCAAACGAGTTAAAGTTAATTCATTTGATAAAAAAAAGGGTTTCATCTTAAGTTGAAACCCTTTTTTTATTTTATGAATCAGCTTACTTTTCAGTCTCAACTTCAGCTTCAACCTCACTTAACTGATCTGAAAGCTCTTGCTCAGCCTCACTAGATTGCAAGTATGCATCAATGCGTCTATTTCTCTTTTCTTGGTGATGCTTAAAGCCAGTTCCTGCAGGAATAAGCCTTCCTACAATAACATTCTCTTTTAGTCCTCTAAGATCATCAACTCTTCCTGTAATTGAAGCCTCAGTTAACACTCTGGTTGTTTCTTGGAAAGAGGCAGCAGAAATAAATGACTCAGTCGATAGAGAAGCCTTTGTAATTCCCATTAATAGCCTTTGAAAACTAATTTCCTTCTTATTCTGAGCCTTTAATTGTTTATTTTTCTCAATCACATGTGCATACTCAGCAGTTTCACCATTGACATAATTTGAATCACCATTATCTGTAATCTCAACTTTTCTTAGCATTTGTTTTATGACAACTTCAATATGCTTGTCAGAGATCTTAACACCTTGAAGCCTATATACATTTTGAACTTCTTTTACGATATAGTTTGCTAAGGCTTCAACACCAAGCAATCTGAGAATATCATGAGGATTTGAAGGTCCATCAGAAATCACATCACCCTTTTCGACAGTTTCACCATCAAACACATTGATTGCTCTCCAATGATGAACCATCATTTCAGTGACATCACCTTCTTCACTCGTTATGATCATGCGTACCTTCGATTTTGTAGGGTTACCAAAACTAACAACACCAGCACTTTCTGCAAGGATAGCGTGATCTTTAGCCTTACGTGCTTCAAATAAATCGGCAACTCGTGGCAAACCACCCGTAATGTCACTAGTTTTTGAAACAGCTTTAGGAATTTTAGCTAATATTTCTCCAGCAGTAATGAGCTGTCCGTCTTCTAAGTTGATTTTAACCCCTGATGGAAGATAGTGAGTTGACAAAACTGACTCCTTTTTCTTCTTATCAAGAAGTTTAATCATTGGCTTCATATCTTTAGCCGCCGAAGTTCTTTCAGCCTCATCAATAATCTCATAAAAACTTAAACCGGTAAGTGGATCAGCATTTTTAACAACTGTTAGGCCTTCATCAAAATCAATAAATGAAACTTTTCCAGAATTTTCAGCAATAATTGGATGGGTATGTGGATCCCAGTCAGCTATCTTATCTTTAGCCTTAACCTTTCCACCATCCTTAAAGTGAACGACCGCGCCATATGGCAACTTATAGCGCTCCATAACTTGTCCTAAATCATTCCTAATAGAAGCCTCTGAAGATCTAGATATAACAACCAAATCTCCATTTGCATTAGTTATAGATTTCATATTTTCATAATGCACTATACCATCTGTATTAATATTAATACTATTAACAGCAGTAGAGGAGCTTGCAGCACCACCGATATGGAATGTACGCATTGTAAGCTGAGTTCCAGGCTCACCAATTGATTGAGCAGCTATTACGCCTACCGCTTCACCAACTCCAATCTTGTGTCCTCTTGCCATATCGTTACCATAACAAGATGCACAAACACCATATGATGTTTCACATGTTATCGCAGACCTAACTTTAATAAGCTCAATACCTAACTCATTGATTCGATCCGAGTCTGATAAGGTAATTAGATGGTCTTTTTCTAAAAAGACATCTTTAGCATTCGGCATAAGTACATCTTCTGCAATGATTCTTCCAAGAACAGCAGAACCTAATGTTTGAACAACATTGCCACCATCAATGACAGCTTTCATTACGAGTCCGTTTTCAGTTCCACAGTCTTCTTCTGTAACAACGAGATCTTGACCAACATCAACTAGACGTCTTGTTAGGTATCCCGAGTTGGCAGTTTTAAGAGCAGTATCTGCCAATCCTTTTCTTGCACCATGAGTTGAAATGAAGTATTGCATGTTGTTAAGACCTTCACGGAAGTTACTTGTGATTGGGGTCTCAATAATTGAACCATCTGGCTTAGCCATTAGACCACGCATACCAGCTAATTGTCTAATCTGTGCCGGAGAACCTCTAGCGCCAGAGTCAGCCATCATATAAATTGAATTAAAAGAAGGTTTCTTCTCAGTATTGCCTTTAGCATCTGTTATTTCATCATAACCAACTTTATCCATCATTGCTTTAGCAACTTCTTCTGATGTTCTTGACCATATATCAATGACCTTATTATAACGCTCACCATTAGTCACAACACCAGAGGCAAATTGTTGTTGAACATCCTTAATTTGAGAATTGGCTTTGTCAATCATTTCAGACTTTTCAGTTGGAATGATCATATCATTCGAACAAAAAGATATTCCTGATTTTGTAGAAAACTCAAACCCCATGTACATCATTTGGTCTGCAAATATTACCGTCTCCTTGAGTTCTTGAGTTCTGTAGCAGACATGAATCAAGTTTGAAACAACCTTTTTAGATAGCGCTTCATTGATTAGATCAAAATTCAATCCTTTAGGCAAAATTCTTGAAAAAATTGCTCTACCAATTGTTGTATCAACAACTCGAGTGGAGCTTGGCTCAAATCCAGAATCTGATTTGACATAATCCTGAACTCTAAGCTTTATCTTTGCATGAAGAGTGACTAATTTAGAGTCATATGCTGCAAGAGCTTCATTGGTGTTAGCAAAAATCATACCCTCGCCCTTTTGATTAACCATCTCTCTAGTCATGTAGTAAAGACCCAAAATAACATCTTGTGATGGAATAATGATTGGATCGCCACTTGCCAAGTGAAGAATATTATTTGACGCTAACATAAGCGTTCTTGCTTCCAACTGTGCTTCCTCTGATAGTGGCACATGAACTGCCATTTGGTCACCATCAAAGTCTGCATTAAATGCAGTACAGACAAGTGGGTGGAGCTGAATTGCTTTTCCTTCTATTAGTAAAGGTTCAAATGCCTGGATACCAAGTCTATGAAGTGTTGGGGCTCGGTTTAAAAGAACTGGATGCTGATGGACAACTCTCTCAAGGATATCCCAAACTTCTGGGATTTCACTTTCTACCATTTTCTTTGCCGCTTTAATAGTTGAAGCTAGTCCATTAGCCTGAAGTCTATTGTAGATAAATGGCTTAAATAACTCTAAAGCCATTTTCTTCGGCAAACCACACTGATGAAGCTTTAAGTATGGACCGCAAACAATTACAGAGCGCCCTGAATAGTCAACTCTTTTACCAAGCAAGTTTTGACGGAATCTACCTTGCTTTCCTTTGATCATGTCAGCTATTGACTTCAATGGACGCCTATTATTCCCCATAACAGCACGGCCTCGACGACCATTATCAATCAGTGAATCAACTGCTTCCTGGAGCATACGCTTTTCATTCCTGACAATAATTTCAGGAGCATCTAACTCTAAAAGCCTTCCCAGACGATTATTTCTATTGATAACTCTACGATATAAATCATTCAAATCAGATGTTGCAAAACGCCCACCATCAAGAGGCACTAATGGCCTCAAATCAGGTGGCAAAATAGGCAATACATTCAAAACCATCCATTCAGGCTTATTGCCAGATTTTATTAAAGAGTCAACTA